>DATDIY010000377.1:0-2191 GCA_036520815.1 Acidimicrobiales bacterium | reverse complement strand
GAGCGCCTCGCCGGTGCGCTCGCGGTGGTAGAGGGCGCCCATGATCCCGCCGGCGATGGTCATGGCGCCGATCGAGTCGCCGAAGGCGGGGGCAGGCAGGGCGACGAGGTGCTCGTCGGCGAGATCGGTGGCCCCCATCGACGCACCCGAGCGGTGCCAGTAGGCGAGTGAGTCGTACGCCCCCCGGTTGGCATCGGGACCCTGCATGCCCTGGCCGGTACCCCGCACGTAGATGATGTCGGGGTTGTGCGCCCTGATCTCGTCGACGGTGATACGCAGCTTCTCCTGCACCTTGGGGAGCTTGTTGGTGAGGAAGATGTCGCAGGTGGCGGCGAGCTTGTAGACGATCTCGACGCCCTCGTCGGTGCCGAGGTCGACGGCGAGGCTCTGCTTGCCCCGGTTGGAGTGCTCGAGCAGCACGTGCACCTTGGCGCCGGCCATCGCCGCCAGGCCGCTCGTCATCAGGCCCCGCATCGAGTCGCCCCGGTCGACGTGCTCGATCTTGATGACCTCGGCGCCCCACTCCGCGAGGATCGCCGAGGCGGCCGGCACGAACGTCTGCTCGGCCACCTCGAGGATGCGCACGCCTTCCATGACCTGAGACATTGCCGACTCCCCTGCTGTCGTCGTATCGAACGCCAAAGAGTATGGATGGTCCGATCGAGCTCGGGACACCTCGGTAGGCTCCCCCCGTGGTGAGCGAACGTGACGCGATGCTCCGCGCCCTCGAGCTCGCCGCCACCCCTGGTGTGCCGTTCGGTCCCAACCCGCGGGTCGGGTGCGTGCTCCTCGCCCCCGACGGGAGCGTCGTGGCGGAGGGCTTCCACCGCGGAGCCGGCACCCCTCATGCCGAGGTCGACGCCCTGACCACCGCTGGAGACGCCGCCCGCGGCACCACCGCCGTCGTCACCCTCGAGCCCTGCAACCACACCGGTCGCACGGGACCGTGCAGCCAGGCCCTGCTCGCGGCCGGCGTACGCCGGGTGATCTTCGCCCAGGCCGACTCCAACCCGGTGGCGACCGGCGGCGCCGACGCGCTGCGGGCCGCCGGGGTCGACGTCGAGGCCGGGCTGCTCGGAGCGGAGGCCTCCGCCCTCAACCGGGGCTGGGCCCATGGCCTCGTGCACGATCGGCCCTTCGTCATCTGGAAGTTCGCCACCACCCTCGACGGGCGAGCCGGCGCCGCCGACGGCACCAGCCGTTGGATCTCCAGCCGGGCCGCCCGGCTCGACGCCCACCGGCTGCGGTCGCGCAGCGACGTGATCCTGGTCGGGACCGGCACCGTCGTCGCCGACGATCCCGCCCTCACCGTGCGCGACGAGCACGACGAGCTGCGCCCCCACCAACCGCTGCGCGCCGTGATGGGCGACCGCGAGCTCGACCCCGGACGAAAGGTCTTCGACGACGCGGCCGAGACGGTGCACCTGCGCACCCCGGTGCCGCTGCTGGGTCTGCACGAGCTGTTCGCCCTCGGGCGTCGCGACGTGTTCCTCGAAGGTGGGCCGACGCTGGCCGGCGCCTTCCTGCGCGCCGGGCTGGTCGACGAGATCGTGGTCTACGTGGCGCCGGTGCTGCTCGGCGCGGGACCACCGTCGGTCGCGGACCTCGGTATCGCCACCATCACCGAGGCGTTCCGTCCCGAGGTCGTCGACGTGACCGTGCTCGAGCCGATCGACCCCGGCGACCAACCCAACGTGCGCCTCACCCTGCGTCCCCACCCAGCACGCCTCCCATGACCCACGCCCGGCCGCTGCGCGTCGCGTCTGCGTTCCCCGACCCACCGTTCGAGGTCGCGGGAGCGCGACCGACCGGGTTCGACCACGATCTCGGCGCCGCCATCGCAGCGATCCTCCATCGGCCCGTCGAGCTGCACCGCTACGAGGGCCCGACTTCGACGGGATCTTCGCCGGGCTCGGGACGGCGATCGACGTGGTTCGCCGACAGCGACCCCGAGGCCACCAGAGTGGTCACGTGATCCGGCTCGTCCGCCTCTTCACCGGCCCCGACGGGGAGTCCCATGTCGAGGAGTCGACGCTCGACCTGGATCCGGTTGGTCGAGACGACGCGACCGCGTGGCTGAGCGCCGGGCCGGTGCGGTTCCAGCAGAGCCCACCCGGCTCCACGCTCGACTGGCACGACGCTCCTCAGCGCCAGTACGTCGTCACCCTCACCGGCACGCGCGAGTTCACCA
>DATDIY010000376.1:0-4630 GCA_036520815.1 Acidimicrobiales bacterium | reverse complement strand
ACGAGGCGCTCGACGATGGCGGGGTAGACGGCGTCGAGGGTGTCGGCGGCGTCGTACACGTCGTCGAAGCTCGTGGCTTCGGGGACGGCAAGAGCGGCGGGGTGCCGACGGGTGCGCAGGAACCGTGTCGGGCAGGCGGCGATGGCTTCGACCGTTCCCACGGTCAGCAGGTCCGGGCCGCCGGGACCGAGGCCGACGACCACGACGCGGGGCTGGTCGGCCATCGGCTCGCTACTGGGCGTCGGGGGCCACGGTGTCGTCGACGGTGGGTGCCGGATCGGCCCCTTCCGGCGCCAGGATCTGGTTCGCCTCGGCGTCGTAGCGCCCGAAGCGGCCGTCGACGCTGATGTCGGTGTCGGCGGCCACGTCCGCCAGGGCGGCCTGCACGAGGCTCTGCACGCTCTGCTCGATCGACGAGGCGAGCTGCTCCTTCACGTCGTCGAAGGTCGGCTGGGTGCGGCTGGTGACCAGGATCAGGTGGTAGCCGAACAGGGTCTTGACCGGCTCACCGACCTCGCCGAGGGGCTGGGACCACGCCGCGTCGTCGAACTCCTTCACGAACGAGCCCTTGGGGCTGCACCCGAGCGACCCACCCTGGGTGGCGCTCCCGGGGTCATCGGACTCGGCGGTGGCCACCTCGGCGAAGTTGGTGGCGCCGTCGAGCTCCGACTGGATGCGCTCGATCTCGTCGAGGGCGGTGGCGTAATCGTCGTCGCTCGGTGTCGTCTGGCCGTCGGCTTCGCCTGCCCGCACCAGGATGTGGCTGGCGCAGACCTCGGCGAACTGCTGGGGGTCGGCGTCGTAGACCTTCCGGAGCGCTTCGTCGCTGGTGGCGTCGGTGACGAGCTTCTCGACCAGCAGCGCCTGCGCCGCGTACCCGTCGACGAGGACCTCCTGGTACGCCTGCTCGAGATCGCCGAACACGGAGTTCCCGCTGCTGTCGGAGAAGGTCTGCTCGAGCGAGGTGCGGGCCTCGGCGCGGTCCTCGTCGGAGACCTCGAGGCCACGGTCCTTCGCGGCGAGCACGGCCAGCTGGCTGGTGAGCTGCTCGTTGAGCAGGAAGGCGGTGAAGTCGGTCGACCACGTGCCGTCGGTCGTCGGGTGCAGGCCCTCGTCGGAGCCCCGCACCGCGGTGTAGGCGTCGGCGTAGGCCTGCAGCTGGTCCTCGAAGGTCTTGGTCGACAGCTGCCACTGCCCCACCTGGAGCGCCACGGGGTCGACCGACGAGCACGAGGACCCGACCAGGACCACGGCGAACACCAGGGCCAGCAGGGCAGCGGGGGCGCGAAGGGTCTTCACAAGATCGGTCACCCTACTCGTGGCCCTCAGGCCCTCCCAGTCGGTGCGGCGCCGGCGACCTCCGCCTCCACCGGCGGCGGCAGCAGGTCGACGAGGGCGGCGAGGACCTCGCCCGCCGACCCCCCCGCGGTCTTCAGCGGCAGCTGGAGCTGGCCCTGCTCGGCCTTGTACACCGAGCCCTTGTAGATGCGCTGGAGGCGGATGGTCTTCGACGTCGGCAGAGAGATCGGGCTGATCCGGGCGAGGTACTTCGGACCCCCGAAGCCGCTGCCCTTGGTGACGGCCACCTCCCGCACACCGGTGCGCACGCACTCGGCCCGCAGCCGGGCCACCTCGAGCAGCGCCTGGGCTTCCTCGGGCACCGGCCCGTAGCGGTCCTCCCACTCGGTGCGGACGTCGTCGACCTCGGCCTGCGAGGTGACCGCGGCCAGTCGGCGGTAGGCCTCGAGACGGAGCTCCTCGCGTTCCACGTAGGAGGGCGGCAGGCTGGCATCGAGGGGCACCTCGATCTTGATCTCGGCCGGCTCGCTCGGCGTCTCCCCCTTCAGCTCGGCCACCGCCTCGGTGACCATCTGGCAGTAGAGGTCGTAGCCGACCGCCGCGATGTGGCCGCTCTGGCCGGTGCCGAGGAGGTTGCCGGCGCCGCGGATCTCGAGGTCGCGCATCGCGATCTTGAAGCCCGAACCGAGCTCGGTGGCCTCGCCGATGGTGCGCAGCCGCTCGTAGGCCTCCTCGGTGAGGGCCCGATCGGGCGGGAAGAAGAGGTAGGCGTAGGCCCGGCTGCCGGAACGACCAACGCGACCCCGGAGCTGGTGCAGCTGACCCAGGCCGAGCAGGTCGGCCCGGTCGACCACGAGCGTGTTCACCGTGGGCATGTCGATCCCGGACTCGATGATCGTGGTGCAGACGAGGACGTCGAACTCGCCCTCCCAGAAGTCGATGACCACCTTCTCGAGGGTGCCCTCGTCCATCTGCCCGTGGGCGATGGCGATGCGCGCTTCGGGGACGAGCTCGCGCAGGTGGCCGGCGACACGATCGATGTCCTGCACCCGGTTGTGCACGAAGAACACCTGGCCCTCGCGGAGCAGCTCGCGGCGGATGGCCTCGCCCACGGCCCGATCGTCGTATTCGCCGACGTAGGTGAGGATGGGCTGGCGTTCGGCCGGCGGCGTGTTGAGCAGGGTGAGGTCACGGATGCCGGTGAGGCTCATCTCGAGCGTGCGGGGGATCGGCGTGGCCGTCAGCGTGAGGACGTCGACACCGACCTTCAGGCCCTTGATCGACTCCTTGTGGCCGACCCCGAAGCGCTGCTCCTCGTCGACGACGAGCAGGCCGAGGTCCTTGAACTTCAGCTCGGGGGCGAGCAGCCGATGCGTGCCGATCACCACGTCGACATCGCCCGACGCCAGTCCGGCGATGACCTTGCGGGCCTGGGCGTTGGTCAGGAAGCGGCTCAGCACCTCGACCCGCACCGGATAGCCGGCGAAGCGTTCGCTGAAGGTCGAGAAGTGCTGCTGGGCGAGCAGGGTGGTGGGCACCAGCACCGCCGCCTGCTTGCCGTCCTGCACCGCCTTGAAGGCGGCGCGGATGGCGACCTCGGTCTTTCCGAAGCCGACGTCGCCGCACACCAGGCGGTCCATCGGCGGCTCCGCCTCCATGTCGCCCTTCACCTCGACGAGGGCCTTGGCCTGGTCCGGTGTGGGCTCGAAGGGGAACGACTCCTCCATCTCCCTCTGCCAGGGGGTGTCCACCGCGAACGCGTGCCCCGGCGTGTGGACCCGCTTCTGGTAGAGCACCACCAGTTCCTGGGCGATCTCGCTGACCGCGGCACGGACCTTGGCCTTGCTCTTCTGCCACTCGCCGCCACCCAGTCGACTCAGGCTGGGGTTGTCGCCGCCGGTGTAGTGGCGCACGGCGTCGATCTGGTCGGACGGCACGTAGAGCTTGTCGTCGCCGCGGTACTCGAGCAGCAGGTAGTCGCGCTCGACCCCGCCGATGGTGCGCTTCACCATGCCGCCGTAGCGCGCCACGCCGTGCTGGTGGTGCACGACGTGGTCACCGGGCTTGAGGTCGTCGAAGTAGCCCTGGGCCGCGGCCTTGCGAGGCCGGGCCCGGCGGTGGGCCCGGCGTCGACCGGTCACGTCGGACTCGGCCAGGACCGCCAGCTTCACGGCGGGCAGGAGGAAGCCGCGCTCGAGCGGCATGACCACCATGTGGCCGCCGGGCGCGGTCAGGTCGTCGCGGCCCCTCTCGTCGCGGGCGAGACGGATGCCCTGCTCGCCGAGCAGGTCGGTCAGGCGCTCGGCCGACCCGGCGCCGTCGGCGGCCACCACCAACCGGTAGCCATCGGTCAGCAGCTTCTCCAGCTGCCCCACCAGGTTGGATCCTTCACCCACGACCGGATCCCAGCCGGCGGCGGCGACCGTCGCCACGTCCGGCCCCTCGGGCGCCACGGTGACGCTCCAGGCCGGGGCGTCGGTGTGCACCAGGAGGCGGTCGAACGGCACGTGCAACCGGGGGAACGGCCGGTCGCCATCGGCTCCCCAGGTGCGCGAGAGCGTCCGGGCCAGGTCGTCCTCCTCGGCGAGGATGTCGGTGGCCCGGTCGCGCATGCGGCGCGGCTCGAACAGCAGCACCAGCGCGTCGGCGTCGAGCAGGTCGAAAAGGGTCTCCGGTCCGTCCTGGCTCCCACCCACCTCCCCGAGGGCGACGTCGTAGGTCCCGGCGAGGGCGACGTCGCCGACGAGCCACGGCAACCAGCTCTCCATGCCGTCGAACGTCTGCCCCTCGGCCAGGCGCTCCCACTGCTCGCGACCCCACGGCTCGGCGGCCACGAGAGCCTCGGCCCGGGCGCGCACCTCGTCGGTCGGCAGCAGCTCGCGGCACGGGAAGATCTCGACCTCGGAACGATCGACTGACGAGCGCTGGTCGGCGACCGAGAACTCGGTGAGGCGATCGATCTCGTCGCCCCACAGGTCGATGCGCACCGGCGTGTCGGCCGTGCTCGGGAACACGTCGACGATCGACCCCCGCACGGCGACCTCGCCCCGATGCTCGACCTGGTACTCACGGCGGTACCCGGCCCGGACGAGCCGCTCCACCAGGTCGGTCGGGTCGACCTGGTCGCCGACGCCGACGACGATGGGCTCGATGTCGGCGACGTGCGGGCCGAGGCGCTGCACCAACGCCCGCACCGGGGCCACCACCACTCGCGGCGCCCGCTCGGGATCGCGCAGGTGCCACAACGTGCGCAGGCGGCGACCCATGGTGTCGACCGCGGGACTGACCCGCTCGAACGGCAGGGTCTCCCATGCCGGGAACAGGTCGACCT
>DATDIY010000375.1:0-4620 GCA_036520815.1 Acidimicrobiales bacterium | reverse complement strand
GATACCGGCGCGGGTGGGGGAGGCGCCGTCCGCCCGGTGTCGCCGATCGCCGACGTTCGCGATGCCCTGTCGAACCTCGGCTACGGGCCCGACGAGGTGGCCGAGGCGGTGCGAGACCTGCCCGACGACACCGACTCCTCCGAGTTGTTGCGACTGGCCCTGCAGAAGCTGGCGGCGGCCTGATGCGCGACGAGCTTCTGTCGCCCGAACCCACGCCCGAGGACTTCGAGCGCGCCTACGACGGACCGACCGGAGCCGAACTGATCGGCGAGGAAGGTGGGCTCCGACCTCGTCACCTCGAGGACTTCGTCGGCCAGCGTGAGCTCAAGGAGCACCTCGGGATCATCCTCGAGGCGGCCCGCCGGCGCTCCCAGGCCGTCGACCACCTGCTGTTCGCCGGGCCTCCCGGGCTGGGCAAGACCACCCTGGCGGGCATCGTCGCCGCCGAGGTCGACGCCGTCCTCCATGTCACCTCGGGCCCGGCCCTCGAGCGTGCGGGCGACCTCGCCGCCATGCTCACCCGTCTCGGCGAGGGCGACGTGTTGTTCATCGACGAGATCCACCGGTTGAACCGCAACATCGAGGAGGTCCTCTATCCGGCGATGGAGGACTTCAAGCTCGACATCGTGCTGGGCAAGGGGCCCGCCGCACGGTCGATCCGGCTCGATCTGCCCCGGTTCACGCTCGTCGGCGCCACCACCCGCACCGGGCTCATCACCGGGCCACTGCGCGATCGCTTCGGCCTGGTCGCCCGGCTCGACTACTACGACGCCGAGGAGCTGCAGGCCATCGTCGTGCGGGCCGCCGGGATCCTCGGCATCGACATCGACCCGGCCGGCGCCGGTGAGATCGCCCGTCGCTCCCGAGGCACGCCCCGCATCGCCAACCGCCTCCTGCGCCGGGTGCGTGACTTCGCCGAGGTGCGTGGCCACGGCAGCATCGACGAGTCGACCGCGCACGAGGGCCTGGCCGTGTTCGGCGTCGACGACCTCGGCCTCGACAAGGTCGACCGGGCAGTGCTGCGGAACCTGTGCCAGATGTTCGGCGGCGGGCCGGTGGGGCTGGGCACCCTTGCCATCAGCGTGGGGGAGACGGTGGAGACCGTCGAGGACGTCTACGAGCCGTTCCTCATCCAGCAGGGCCTGCTCATGCGCACCCCGCGCGGCCGCGTGGCGCTGCCGGCCGCCTGGGCCCACGTCGGACTGGTCGCACCGCGCAGTGCGCCCCTCGCCTCCGACCCCGGCCCTTCCCTCTTCGACCGCTGACCCCGGTTCTGCCACAACCCTCGAACTGGTAGGCATCCACCAGAGCTGGGTCTGTTGAGCGCCCACCAGTTCGGGTGAGGGCTCGCTCCACCTCGAACTGGTAGGCAAGGAGCGGCGAATCTCCTGTTGACTGCCCACCAGTTCAGGGGCTGCGGGGGAGTGTCACAGGGCGCGAGTTGACTGCGGCCATGGCGAACCAGGTAGATGCAGGAGGGGAAGCGGCACTTCGCGCTCTGGCCGCCCGCCAGCACGGGGTGGTTACGAGGGCGGACGCCGTTGCCGTCGGGATGTCGCGCAGTCAGATCGAGTATCTGACCGCGTCCGGTCGCTGGTCGGCGCACGGTCGTCGAGTGCTCGTGCTCGACGGCTCTCCACCGACAGCGCTGCAACGCGCGTATGCCGCGGTGGCGGAGTCCGGGGCGGAAGCAGCGCTCTCCCACTGGTCGGCAGCCGCCCTCTGGGGACTTCCGGGCTTCCGACTCGACCCGTTCCACGTCCTGGTGGCACGCGGGCAACGGGACCCGCGTCGGGTGTCGGTGGCGACGACGCACACGACGCGCCGCCTTCCCGAACATCACGTGGTGCTGCACGCCGGCATCCGCGTGACCTCACCGGTTCGGACTGTCTTCGACCTCTCGGCGGTGCTCTCCCCAGATCGGATCGGCCGAGTGCTCGACGACGCGTGGGGCGCACGTCTGGTCCGAGCAGACCGCTTGTTCTCGTGCCTCGAGGAGCTCAGGGGGCGGGGTCGGGGGAGAGTGGCGACGATGCGGATGCTCCTCGAGAAGCGCGGTGATCGATACGTCCCACCCGAGAGCAACCTTGAACGCAGGTTTCGCCGGATCTTGGCGGAGGATGGGCAGGAGCCGATGGACTACCAGGTCGTGCTCGGTGGGGATGAACGGATCGCACGGGTCGACGCGCTCGACCGCGAGGCCCTCCTCGTCGTCCAGGTCGACGGCGATCGTCATCACACGGCACTGCTCGACGTGCAGCGCGACGAGCGTCAGGATGCGGCGCTGCGATCGCTCGGCTGGACCGTATTGCGGATCAAGGAGCACGACGTCTGGTACCAACGCGACCGGGTCGCCCAGCAGGTCCGCGCCGCTCGGCTGGAGGGGCGAACTCGTCTCCGATCAGCGGCGTGAGATAGCGGAGTCACTTGAACTGGTAGGCGCTCAACAGGCTCTGACAGTCGCCTTGCCTTCCAGTTCGGAGGTGGATCGGTAGCGTCGTCGGGCCGTGGACACCGCCGACTTCGACTACGAGCTCCCTGAGGAGCGCATCGCCCAGCACCCTCTGGCCGAGCGCGATGCGGCCCGGTTGCTCGTCGACGAGGGTCCGGGTCAGCCGTCCTCGCATCGGGTGGTCCGCGAACTTCCTGACCTGCTCGACCCCGGCGACGTACTCGTCGTGAACACCACACGGGTGCTGCCAGCCCGGCTCCCGTTGCGCAAGGCCACCGGGGGAGCGGCCGAAGTGCTCCTGCTCGAACGGATCGAGGGATCGACCTGGGAGGCGCTGGTGCGGCCCAGCCGCAAGTTGCCCGTCGGCACCGAGCTGCGGCCGGTCGATGGTGGCGACGACCTCGTCGTGGTGGTGGGCGACGATCTCGGCGAGGGTCGGCGTCACGTCGAGCTGCTCGTCGACAGCGACGAGCTCGCCGTGCTCGAACGGCATGGTCAGATGCCATTGCCGCCCTACATCACCGAGACGCTCGACGACCCCGAGCGTTACCAGACGGTGTTCTCCGACCGACCCGAGTCGGCGGCGGCCCCGACGGCCGGGCTCCACCTCACGCCCGAGTTGCTGACCCGCTGCGACGCCCGGGGGATCGAGCGAGCCGAGGTCGAGCTGATCGTGGGCCTCGGCACGTTCCGTCCGATCGTCACCGAGGCGATCGAGGACCACGTGATGCACTCCGAGCGCTACCGGGTGCCGCAAGCCACGATCGACGCGTGCGAGCGGGCGCGAGCAGCGGGAGGGCGAGTCGTCGCGGTCGGCACCACTGCGGTGCGGGCCCTCGAGAGCGCGGCGGTGACCGGTGAGCTCGAGGGACGTACTGACCTGTTCATCACGCCGGGCTTCGAGTTCCAGCTCGTCGACCGGCTGATGACCAACTTCCACCTGCCCCGATCCTCGCTGCTGGTGATGATCGAGGCGTTCGTCGGCCCTCGCTGGCGCGATCTCTACGCCACCGCCCTCGCCGAGAACTACCGCTTCCTCTCCTTCGGCGACTGCATGCTCCTGGCCAAGGAAGCGCCGCTCGAGTGAGGTTCAGGTCTGCCGAACCGGAACATCCTGGCCGGCGCCGTAGCGAGTCTCGAGTGCCTCGCGGACGTGCTCAAGAGCCGCTTCTCGCTGCTCGAGGTCGCTGGTGTACTGCCGGCCGGCGTCCTCGAGCAGGACGGCCATCTCGTCGAGCGCCGCGTCCGCTTCCGCCGGGTTGAAGGTCAGGGTGAGTCCGTCACTCGTCGCCGCCAGCGTGGTGCGGCCCGACCGCCGCAGGAGGTCGGCGAAGGTCTTCAGCCAGATGGTGTCGGGGGCGGTCGCCCACGCGAACTCCACGCTGAAGGTGCCATCGTCATTGGTGCTGATCGACACGGGTGAACCGATGAGCGGTGCCTCGGACATGGCGACAGGCTACGGGGCCCGCCGCTGGCCCATCTCCGATGGGGCTCCGGATCGCCGTCGAGTCAGCCGGCCGGGGACCGCGCCTCGCGCACGACCTTGACGGCGTCGGTCGATGCCAGGGCGATCGCCACCAGGACCGGCTGGAACAGGAGGCGCACCGCCCGCTTGGCGTCGGTGTCCAGCCCGAAGGCATCGACGTGGCCGGTGAACTGAGCGATGTTCCCCGGGAACACCGCGACGAAGAAGGCCGCGGTCGTGGCTCCGACGATCGCGCGCCTCGGCTGCTTCCACGTCGCGAGCAGCGCCGCTCCGAGGGCCAGCTCGACGACGCCCGACGCCACCACCACGACGTCCGGGTCGGCGGGGAACCACGACGGGACCTGGGCCTGGAACTCCTCGCGCAGGTTGGTGAGGTGCCCGACGCCGGCGAACAGCAGACCGCCACCGAGAGACACCTGACCGATGGCGCCGAGCGCTCGCCGGGTCGTCGAGGTGGAGGGCATGGGCGTCACGGTAGGCACGCTCCGCTCGTGCAGGCGTGGCCGGAGCAGGGAGAAGCCGCTACTGATCGACTCGGGTGGGTGCTTCGACGTGGCGGACGGGGAGGCCGGTGGCCCGCTCGATCCGACTCGGGGCGTCGATGTGGAGCCAGCGGGAGACGGCGTGGGGCAGCGTCGAGACGATCACGAGGTCGTAGAAGTCCGGGCCGTGGCGCAGCAGC
>DATDIY010000374.1:0-2086 GCA_036520815.1 Acidimicrobiales bacterium | reverse complement strand
GATGCCGACGTCGAACATCCGGCCGGGGAAGCGCTCGGCGAACGGCAGCAGGCCGGTGGAGTCGGGCATGGCGGCAGTGATGGCGACCAGCTCAGGGCGGGCCTCGCCCTCCTTGATCAGCGACTCGGTGAACGCGGCGGTGTAGCTGCCCGGCTTCGGTGCGCCGATGTCGTGGAGGTGCTTGACGGTGTCGTTCTCCGCCGGCCCGTAGCCGCGGCCCTTCTGGGTGAGGACGTGGATCACCTGCGGGCCGCCGGGCATGGCCGTGGCGTTGCGCATGGCCTCTTCGAGGGCGCCGATGTCGTGGCCGTCGAAGGGTCCGGCGTAGCGGACGCCGAGGGCCTCGAAGAAGGCGGTGGGCTCCCACAGCTCCCGGATGGCGGCCTTGGTGGCCTCGAGCCCTCGTTCGAGGCGACCGCCCACGACCGGCATCTCCCCGAGGACCTTCTCGAGCTTGGCCTGGCGACGCATGTAGACGGGGTTGTTGCGGATCTTCACCAGGCTCTCGCCCAGCTTCGACACGGTCGGGGCGTACGACCGTCCGTTGTCGTTGAGGATGATGATGCAGTCACGGCCGGCGTGGCCCAGGTTGTTGAGGCCCTCGAACGCCATGCCGCCGGTCATCGAGCCGTCGCCGATCACCGCCACGATCTTGCGGCCGTCGCCCTGGGGTGAGGACTGGGCCACGGCCAGCCCGTAGGCGTAGCTCAGCACCGTCGAGGCGTGGCTGTTCTCGATCCAGTCGTGCTCGGACTCCGACCGCGACGGGTACCCGGACATGCCGTCGGCCTGGCGCAGCGTGGAGAAGCCCGCGGTGCGGCCGGTGACGATCTTGTGGGGGTAGGCCTGGTGGCCGGTGTCCCACAGGATGATGTCGTCGGGGGAGTTGAACACCCGATGCAGGGCGAGCGTGAGCTCGACGACACCGAGGTTCGAGCCGAGGTGGCCGCTGCCCTGGCTGGTGACCGAGTCGATGATGACCTGGCGGATCTCCTCGGCCAGGATCTCGAGCTGAGATGCGTCGAGTGCCTTCAGATCGGCCGGGGAGTGGATCGACTCGAGGATCATGAGGCGGCGCGTTCCTTGCCGGTCCGGCGGTGCGGGGACGGATCCGGCCCGGTGGAGGGGTCGGCGGGCACCGACGGTGACGTCGAAACCGGCGCCCTGGTCACGGTACCCCTTCCCTGCTGGCGCCTGCGCATCACCCCGGCGAGGCGGGAGCCGATCAGCCAGCCCAGCCCGATCACGACCGCGCCGCCCACGGCGTCGAGCCAGAAGTGGTTGCCCGTGACCACGATGGCCAGGAGCGTGACCACGGGATACGCCGCCGCCAGGCCCTTGCTCCATCGGTGCCGGAGGCGGGGGACGAGCGCCAGAGCGCACCACAGCGCCCACCCGAAGTGCAGGCTCGGCATGGCGGCGTACTGGTTGCTGACGGCCTGCATGGTGCCGCTGTCGAAGGACCACAGCCCGCCGTGCTCGGCGAGGGTGTCGACGAAGTGGGGGAGCCCGTCGGCCGAGGCCACCGGCCCGGCGCCGTAGGGGCAGTCGCACAGCAACCGGGGCGGCATGAGCGGGAACAACGAGAACCCGACCAGGGCGAGGGCGGTGCCGATCATCAGGGTGTTGCGCCACGCCGGGTAGTCGCGGGGGAAGCGCCAGGCGAGCCAGGCGAGCACACCGGCGGTGACCACGAAGTGGAACGACCCGTAGAAGATGTTGAAGGCCCTCAGCACCCCCGGTGCGTCGAGGAACCAGCCCTGCACGGTGGCCTCGTTGAAGATCCCGAGCGCCTTCTCGAGGTCGATGATCCGCACGGCGTTGTCGAAGGCGTGCTGTGCTCCCACGGTTGCCGAGCCGAACTGGTTCCGCACGAGCGTGTAGATGCCGTAGAAGACGACCACGTAGGCGATCTCGCGCCACCAGTGGATCGGTGCGGCGGGCTGGTCGGCGGTGGCCGAGGTCGCGGGGGCGACGACGGTGCCGGCGGTCATGTGCCCGGGATCATGTGGCGGCGTTGGGGGAGCGACCGCCGACAGCGAACGCGGGGGCGCCGACCAGGCTGACCAGCAGGTTGAGCGCGTAC
>DATDIY010000373.1:0-8890 GCA_036520815.1 Acidimicrobiales bacterium | reverse complement strand
AGCAGCCCGGTGGCCGCCATGGTGAAGAGCAGGGAGGAGCCACCCGACGACACGAACGGGAGCGGCACACCGGTGATCGGCAGCACCCCGACGACGGCACCGATGTTGACGAAGGCCTGCACGAGGATCCAGGTCGTGATGCCGGTAGCGAGCAGCATCCCGAAGCGGTCCGGGGCCCGAAGAGCGGTGCGCATCCCGAGCAGCCCCAGCCCGACGAACAAGGCGACGACGGTGAGGGCGCCGAGCAGGCCGAGCTCCTCGCCGATGATGGCGAAGATGAAGTCGGTGTGGGCCTCGGGCAGGAAGCCCCATTTGGCCCGGCCCTCGCCGAGCCCGGTTCCGAGAAGGCCGCCGTTGGCCAGCCCGACCTGGCTCTGGATGGTCTGGAAGCCGGTGTTGAGCGGGTCGGCCCACGGGTCGCGGAACGCCATGAGCCGACGGAACCGGTAGGGCTCGGCGAAGGCGAAGAAGGTGGCACCCGCCCCCAGCACGCCCACCGTGACCGCCAGCGGCTTCCCCGGGACGCCGGCCACGAAGAGCATCACCAGCACGATGGTGGCGAGGATGATGGTGGTGCCGAGGTTCGGCTGGAGCATGAGCATCCCGGCGAAGACGGCGAACACGACCATCACCGGCTTGAGCGTGAGCCGCCAGTCGTAAGCCTTGTCGGCGCGACGCCCGAGGAGGTCGGCGGCGAAGACGAGCACGGCCAACTTCGCCATCTCCGACGGCTGGATCCGGAGCTGGCCGTACCCCAGCCAGCGCGACGCACCGTTGACGCTCACGCCCAGCCCGGGCACCAGCACGAGCGCCATGAGCCCGCCGGACACGACGAGCAGCGGACCCACCAGACGCCGCCAGCGGTGGTAGTCGATCCGGAGGGTGACGATGAGGGCGACCGAGCCGATCAGGAGCCAGATGAACTGGCGTTGGAGCTGGTACCAGGAGGAGCCGTACTCGTAGAGCGACGTCACCGCCGAGGCCGACAGCACCATCAACAGCCCGAGCAGGTTGAGGATCGCCACGAGGGCGAACATCCACGCGTAGGTCGACGACCGGCGGGTGGTGTCGGCGTCGGTCGAGTGCAGGAGCCGCCCCTCGCGCCCCGCCGTGCGCCGGGTCGCGCCGCCTCGCGAGGCGGCCCGTGAGCGGGTGGTGGTAGTCACGACGGGCCCTCGGCACCGGCCAGGAGACGCCGCACGGCGGCGGCGAATGCATCGCCTCGCTCGGCGTACGAGCCGAACCAGTCGAACGAGGTGCAGCCGGGAGAGAGCAGCACGGCGTCGCCTGGTTCGGCCAGGCCGGCCGCGTCCGCGACGACGGCGTCGATGTCGGTCGCGACCCGGACCGGGCACCGCCCGGCGAAGCCGGCGGCGACCTCGTCGGCGGCTTCCCCCATGGCCACGACCGCTCGCACGGGCGGTACGGCCCCGCCGAGCACCGAGAGGTCGAGGCCCTTGTTGCGACCGCCGGCCACGAGGACCACGGAGTCGAACCCGGCCACCGCGGCGAGGGTTGCGTGGGGCGTGGTGGCCTTGGAGTCGTCGTACCAGCGGACGCCGTCGGCCTCGGCGACGAGCTGCACCCGGTGCGGGAGACCCGCGAAGCCACGGAGAACCGTCCGCACCGCCTCGAGCTCGGCCCCGGCCGCCAACGCCGCCACCGACGCGGCGAGGGCGTTGGTGACGTCGTGAGGCATCGCCCGGGGCAGCTCGTCGACGTCGACGAGCAGCGTGCCGTCGGGGAGGCGCAGCTCCGTGCCCACCACGGTGGCGTCAGCCCCGCTGCCGGCGGGGCCGAAGGTGACGGTGTCGATGTCGGGGTTGCGGTTGGCCAGCACGACCGGGTCCTCTGCGTTGGCCACGGCCAGGCCGTCACCCTCGGTCAGGTCGGACCAGATCCGAGCCTTGGCCGATTCGTAGGCGGCGAGCGACGAGTGCACGTCGAGGTGGTCGGGGGCGAAGTTGAGCCACACCGCCACCGCCGGACGGAACCGGCGGGAGTGCCCGAGGCGGAACGACGACGCCTCCACCACGAAGACGTCGACAGCCGGGTCGACGATGGCGTCGACCAGCGGGGTCTCGGTGTTGCCACACGCCACCGTCGTGTGGCCCGAGGCGCTCAGCATCTCGGCCACCATCGTGGTCACCGTCGTCTTCCCGTCGGTTCCGGTGACGGCCACGATCGGCCGGTCGTCCCAGCGAGCGGCGAGATCGAACTCCGACAGCACCGGTACCGCCGCGGCACGAGCAGCCGCGAACCCGGGGTGGACGTCGGGGATTCCGGGGCTGGGCAGGAGCGCGTCGGCCCCTGCCACCAGCGTGGCCAGGTCCTCGTACGACGGCGACACCACCAGGTCCACTCCGAGCGATGCTGCCGCAGCCCGAACCGCCTCGGAGGGATGGTCGTCGACGACGGCGACCTCGACGCCGCGCCCGACCAGCGCACGCGCCACGGCCCGACCCGTCACCCCCAGACCGAGCACGACCGCCCGCTGCAGCGGCAGGTCCCCCGACGCCGGTTCGACCATCAGTCGAGGACCCCCGGCAGGCTCACGAAGTCGGCGTAGTAGAGGCCCAGGCCGAGGGCGGTGAACAGGCCGGCGATGATCCAGAGCCGGATGATCACGGTCGTCTCGGGCCAGCCGCCCAGCTCGAAGTGGTGGTGAAGCGGGGCCATCCGGAAGACGCGCCGGCCGAAGAGCCGGAAGCTGCCGATCTGGAGCACGACCGAGACGGTCTCCATCACGAACACGCCGCCGATGATCGGCAGCAGGAGCACCGTGTTGGTGCTCAGGGCCAGGGCGGCGAGGCCGCCACCGATGGCCAACGATCCGGTGTCACCCATGAAGATCTTGGCCGGCGCGGCGTTCCACCAGAGGAAGCCGGCGCAGGCGCCGAGCATGGCGGCGGCGACTACCGCGGTGTCGAGGAAGCTCTCGTCGGAGTACACGTCGGTGTGCCGGAAGCCCCAGAACGCGATCACCGTGAACGCGGCGAAGGCGAAGATCGACGAGCCGGCGGCCAGGCCGTCGAGGCCGTCGGTGAGGTTGACGGCGTTGCTCATGGCGTAGAAGACGAGCACCGCCATCAGCGCCCAGCCGACGTTGCCGATGTCCCAGCCCGGGCTGTCCCACCGCGTGAACGAGATCGTCGTCTTCACGTTCGTCAGCGTGAGCATCCCGACCGCGAAGGCGACGGCGACGACCAGGAGGCCACCCGTCTTGGCCCGCTTGCTCAGCCCGAGGTTCCGCTCCTTGAACACCCCGAGGCCGTCGTCGACGAGGCCGACGACACCGGCCAGGGTGATGGCGCCCATGCACAGCAGGCCCCGGCGGGTGTACACCGCGCCGGAGAAGTCGCTGACCAGCCAGGCCACGAGGGCGGACAGCACGATGGCGATGCCGCCCATGATGGGGGTGCCGGCCTTGGTGATGTGGCCCTGAGGACCGTCCTCCCGGATCGACTGGCCGATGTGGCGGCGCTCCAGGACGCTGATGAGCAGCTTGGTGCCGATCAGCGAGAGCGCCAGGGCCACGCCGGCGGCGACAAGGAGGCGGATCACGTGATGCCCTCCGCCCGGGCCCACTCCTCGGCGACGACGATCCGGTCGTCGAACGGGGTCACGACGCCGCCGATGTCCTGGGTGGTCTCATGGCCCTTCCCCGCCACCATCACGACGTCACCGGGGCGGGCGATCTCGAGAGAGAGTGCGATGGCGGTCCGACGGTCCGGCTCGATCCGGAGATCGGCGGCCCGCCGGGGATGGGTGCGGTCGAAGCCCTGGGTCACGGCCTCGATGATGGCCCCGGTGTCCTCGTGACGTGAATTGTCCGACGTCACCACGACCACGTCGGCGCGCTCCGCGGCCACCTCGCCCATGGCGGGTCGCTTGCTGCGATCGCGGTCGCCACCGCACCCGAACACGACCACGACACGACCACGACCGCCGTCGGGAGCGGGCCCCACGAGGTCGTCGGCGGCGACGAGGAGCTGCTCGAGCCCGTCGGGGGTGTGGGCGTAGTCGACCACCACCGGGAAGGGCTGCCCGGCGTCGACCAGCTCGAAGCGTCCGGGCACCACCAGTGGACGCGAGAGCCCGGCGACGATCGTGTCGTCGTCGACTCCGAGCGCCGCCGCGGCGTGGGCGGCGGCGAGCGCGTTGGCCACGTTGAAGGCACCGCCCAGCGACAGGGTGACCCGACGGCCCCGCCACGTGAACGTGGTTCCGGAGGCGCGCAGCCGCAGATCCTCCGCCTCGGCCAGGGCGTAGGTGTCGGTCGCAACGGTGGCGGCGTCGGTCAGGAGCCGCCCGTAGGGGCTGTCGAGGTTCACCACGCCCTGCTCGCTCAGCTCCGGGGTGAACAGGCGGGCCTTGGCCTCGAAGTAGGCCTCCATCGACCCGTGGAAGTCGAGGTGGTCCCGGCTCAGGTTGGTGAACACCGCGACCCGGAACCGGGTGGCGTCGACACGGTGCAGCTCGAGGGCGTGGGAGGACACCTCCATCGCCACCACCTCGACCCCCTCGGACACCCAGGTGGCGAGCGTGCGCTGGAGGTCAGGGGCTTCGGGGGTGGTGCGGACGCCGGTGAGGGTGCCCAGCACCTC
Organism: Acidimicrobiales bacterium; assembly: GCA_036520815.1. Lineage (GTDB taxonomy): Bacteria > Actinomycetota > Acidimicrobiia > Acidimicrobiales > Acidimicrobilacustridaceae > CAMFLJ01. Next base: position 4,283 of record DATDIY010000373.1, on the reverse strand, counting down.
GCAGCGGCGACCGGCGGCTTCCATCACGTTGCGCAGCAGGTGCGTCGTCGTGGTCTTCCCGTTCGTGCCGGTCACGCCGACGACCGCCAGCTGGCGCGACGGTGCGCCGAAGAAGGCGGCGGCCATGTGGGCCATGGCGACGCGGGCGTCGGGCACCAGGACCTGGGGAACCGGCACGTCGAGGGGCCGCTCGACGACCAACGCCACCGCTCCAGCGGCCACCGCGTCGGCCGCGTGGTCGTGGCCGTCGGTCTGTGCCCCCCGCAGGCAGAAGAAGAGCGCGCCGGGTGTGACCCCACGCGAGTCGTAGGCGAGCTCGTCGACGTCGACGTCACCGGCGAAGGCGGCGCCGGGGAGCAGCTCGCTCGGGGCCGTCGCGCTCGCGAGCGAGCTGAGCAGCACGGCGCTCACCCGGCCCGACGAACGGGTGTGCTGGGCGTCGGGGGCGAGCCGCTCTGGGGCACCGTCGTGGACGTGCTCGGACCCCCGTGGGGCACTGTGGTCGACGGGGTCGTCGGCGCGGAGCTGGTCGCCTGCGCTCGCACCCGGCCGTCGGCGCCGACGGTGGCGACCCCGACCGGGTTTCCACCGTCCTCCTGCACCGTCTTCCCGCCGTTGGCGATGTCGGTGGCAGCGGGCGGGATGCCGAGGCGCCGCAGGGAGAAGCCGGCGATGTCGGAGAAGGCGGGGGCGGCGGTGGTGCCGCCGGTGTACTGGCCCTTGGGCTCGTCGATCATCACGTAGACCGACAGGGCCGGCTGTTCGGCCGGCACCACCCCGATGAAGGTCGACTGGTACTGGGTGAAGCCGAACTCGTCCTTGTAGGTGCCGTTGGGCTGCACCTTGCGAGCGGTTCCGGTCTTGCCGGACACGTTGTAGCCGTCGACCTTGGCCAGCTGCCCGGTGCCGGTGGTGGTCACCGCACGCAGCATCACATTGAGCTGGTTGGCGGTCTCCGCGCTCACGACCCGGCGCCCCTCGGCGACCGGCGTGCGGTGCACGACCCCATCGGCGCCCGTCGTCGAGTGCAGGAGGTTGGGGGCCACGTAGACCCCCTCGTTGGCGATGACGTTGTAGGCCATCAGCATCTGCATCGGGGTCACCGAGATGCCCTGGCCGATGGCGATGGTGGGAAGGTCGGTTCCGGACCAGTCCGATGGGTCGCGAACCGCGCCCCTGGCTTCGTTCGGGAACTCGAGGTCGGTCGTCTCACCGAAGCCGAACGCCCGCTGGTAGTCGTAGAGCTTGCGCCCACCGAGATCCTCGGCGACGAGGATCGTCCCCACGTTCGAGGACTGGGCGAGGATCTTGGGCAGGTTCCAGGTCACCGCACCGCGCGGCTCGGCCTCGATGAACTCGTAGTCGTAGCGCTGCAGGTACGGCGGCAGGTAGTACGTCCGCGTCGTGTCGGTCACCTTCTCCTCGAGGGCGGCGGCGACGGTGACCGGCTTGATGACCGAGCCGGGCTCGTACTGGGTGGTGAGGGCGGCGTTGTTGGTCCCGACCAGCACGTCCCCGGTCTTCTCGTCCCGCACGACGTTGGCCATCGCCAGCACCTCGCCGGTTCCGGGCTTGGTGACGATGGCGATGCCTCCCTTCGCCTCGCTCGTGGCGACCTGCTGGGAGAGGGCCTGCTCGGCCTCGTACTGGATCGCACGGTCGATGGTGAGCGTGAGCGTCTCTCCCGGCTGCGCCGGCGTCACGCTGTTGTCGTCGTACGGGATGGTGCGCCCGTCGGGATCCTTCTCGATGGTGAGCTCGCCCGGAACACCGGTCAGACCCTGGTCGTACTGGGCCTCCAGCCCGGAGAGGCCGGCGTTGTCGATGTCGACCCGACCGAGCAACGAGCGCGCCGCGTCCCCGCCGGGGAGGTATCGCTCGCTCTCGTCGAGGAACGCCACCCCGGGCAGCGTCAGGGCCTCGACCTTGTCGGCCACCTCGCTGGGCACCTTGCGCTTCAGGTAGGAGAAGCGACCGTTGCCCGTCATCTTGACCTGTACCTCCTCGACCGTGAGGCCGAGGATGGGTGCCACCGCGGCGGCCGCGGTGGGCGCGTCCTCGATCAGGGCGGGATCGACGAAGACCGACCGGGTCGGACGGGACACGGCGAGCTCGTCGCCGTTGCGGTCGAGGATGGCGCCGCGGTTGGCGGCCAGCACCTGGGTCTCGTGGCGCTGGGACTCACCGAAGGCGAGGTAGCGGCTGGGGGAGACGACCTGGAGGTCGACCACCTTGGTGGCGAGGACCCCGAAGAGGCCGGCCAGCACGGCGAGCACGACGAGCAGGCGCTTGCGATGGTTGGGCGGTCGGCGGCGCTCGGCCTCGACGGCCCGGCGGTGGGCGACGTTGTCCCGGTGACGGGCCCGGGCCTCCCCCACGGCGTTCGTGGTGGTGCGCGACGTGGACCCCACCACCTTGGCGGTGCGCTCGGCCGAGCGACGGAGCCGATCGGTGAGCGGGGGCCGGGGAGGACGAGCCGGTCGCGCCGGTCGCGCCGGACGGGCGGCCGGCGTCCCACGAGCGGTCGAGGTCGAACCACTCGACACGGATCGGCGACCGGTGGACGGCTGCGAACGGGACGACTTCGGGCGCGACGACGGCCCCCCGGCCTTTGACCCGGGGCGTCGACGGGCGGTGCCACCGGACGCGCCGGCGCGCCCCGCGGGGGCAGGTGACGGTCGGGATCGCCGTTGTTCGGCGAAGTCGGGCGAGTTCCAGGGGGCGTTCGAGCGGCTCCGTGTGCCCGGCGGTGCGTTGGAGGGCGGGGGCGTCACCGACCCGACCCCGTCCCGGTCGAGCCCGAGGTGCCGGTCGAGGGGATGGTCGTGGCCTTGCCGGTCGACGGGGCGGTGGTCGGGGTCGTCGCCTTCGTCGCGGCCTTCGGCGCCGTCGTGGCCTTCGTTGGTGGCGACGTCGTCGGGGGCGGCGACTCGGAGGCGCGGGCGTCGTCGTCGAGACGTGGGTGCAGGTACACCGGCTCGGCGGCGGGGACCATGCCGAGCTTCGTCTCGGCCTCGTGCTGGATCCGTTCGGGGCTGCGCAGCTCGGTGACCTCGATCTGCAGCCGGGCGGCCTCCTGCTCGGCGGCGTCGATCCGCTCGTTGACGTCGTCGAGGTGGCCCTGCTGCTGCACGATCAGGGTCTGGGCCCCGGCGACGAGGAACAGGGCGACGAACAACATGAGCCCGGCCACGGTGCCGACCCGCCAGTGGCGCCGACGCCGGCGGTGGGCGGGCTCGACGACGCGCAGCTCGGCCGCCTCGTCGCGGTCGCGACGGGGCGTGACGCGGTCCGGGAGCGCCGCCGCCAGCGCGCCGAACACCCGAGGGCGACGATCGTCATGGTCAGCACCGGCCACCGGGCGGCTCACGGCCCCACCCCCGACGCATCCAGCTTCTGGACCACGCGCAGGCGGGCGCTCTGCGCCCTCGGGTTGACCTCGAGCTCCTCAGCCGACGGGGTCCGGCCGCGACGACCGACCGGGCGCACCGCGGGCACTGCACCGCAGACGCACGGCAGGCCAGGCGGGCAGGTACAGCCGCCGGTCTCGGCGTCGCGCATGGTCTGCTTGACGATGCGGTCCTCACCGGAGTGGTACGAGAGCACGGCGAGGCGACCGTCGGGAGCGAGCGCGTCGAGCGCGGCGCCGAGGGCATCGGGAAGCACGCGGAGCTCGTCGTTGACCTCGATGCGGATCGCCTGGAAGGTGCGCTTGGCGGGATGCCCGCCACGCCGGCGGGCGGCGGCGGGGATGGCGGAACGGACCAGCTCGCTCAGCTCGACGGTGCTGTGCACGGGCCGAGCGGCGACGACGACCCGGGCGATGCGCCCGGCAAACCGCTCGTCGCCGTACTCCCGCAGCACGCGGGCCAGCTCGTTCTCCCGGTAGCCGTTGACCACGTCGGCGGCGGCCCAGGTCTGCCCTCGGTCCATCCTCATGTCCAGCGGACCGGCCTTGCGGTAGGAAAAGCCGCGCTCGGCCACGTCGAGCTGGGGGGAAGAGACCCCGAGGTCGAAGAGGACGCCCGCTGCGCTGTCTAGCTCGAGATCGCTCATGATGGCCCCGAGGCGGTCGAAGCGAGCGTGGCGGAGCGTCACCCTGTCGCCGAACGGTGCGAGCACCTCGGCGGCGGCGGCGAGAGCCTCGGCGTCCTGGTCGATCCCCAGTAGCTGGAGATCGGGTCGGGCCTCGAGAAGGAGCCGGGCATGGCCGGCACCTCCCAGCGTGGCGTCCACCAGGACCCCGGAGGGGACCGGCCGGAACAGCTCGACGATACGGTCGG
>DATDIY010000372.1:0-3123 GCA_036520815.1 Acidimicrobiales bacterium | reverse complement strand
CGACTTCGTGTTCGGCATGACCGAGGCCTACCTCATCGAGGACGGCCAGATCACCGAGCCGCTGCGCGAGGGCAACCTGATCGGCAACGGGCCCGAGGTCCTGCAGCGCATCGACGCCCTCGGCGACGACTTCGCCATGGGTCCTCCCGGCACCTGCGGCAAGGACGGCCAAGGCGTGCCCGTCGGCGACGGGGTGCCTACGCTGCGGGTCTCGTCGCTGACCATCGGCGGCACCGCGGCATGAGCGACGAGCTCCTGGCGGTCGCCGACCGGGTCGTCGCCATGGCCCGCACCGGCGAGCAGGTCGAGGCCGTTGTGGTCCGTGGCACCGACACGGAGATCAAGGTCTACGGCGGCGAGGTGGAGTCGCTCTCGTCGGCCCAGTCCCAGGGCGTCGGCATCCGAGTCGTGGTCGACGGGCGCCAAGGGTTCGCCTACGCCGGCACGCTCGACGAGGCGGTGATCGCCGAGACGCTGGCCGAGGCCCGCGACAACGCGGGCTTCGCCACCCACGACCCGTTCCTCGGTCTGGCCGAGCCCGACGGCGTGTCCGTGCAGGAGCTCGACCTCTACCGGCCGGCGCTCGAGTCGTTCTCCCCCGAGGCCAAGGTGGCGCTCGCCGTCGAGGTGGAGCGGGCCGTGCTCGCCGCCGACTCCCGGATCACCGGCATCGAGTCGGCCGAGTACATGGACGGCCTGGCCGAGGCGGCGGTGGCGACCACCACCGGCATCCGCTCGGTTGGGCGCGAGACGAGCTGCTACGTCGCCACCTACGCCATGGCCGGCGACGGCGGCGACACCCAGACCGGGTTCGGCTTCTCCGTCGGACGCGAGCCGGGCGAGCTCGATCCGGGGCGCGCCGCGGCCGACGCCGCCGACCGGGCGACGCGGATGCTCGGCGCCCGCAAGCCCCCGACCTCCCGGCTCACGATCGTGCTCGACCCGTGGGTCACCGCCCAGTTCGTCGGGCTGCTCGGCTACACCCTCAACGGCGACGCCGTGCAGAAGGGCCGGTCGCTCTTCGCCGAGCGCCTCGGTGAGGAGGTGGCCTCGCCGCTGGTAACCCTGGTCGACGATCCCACCGACGTGCGGGCCTACTCGGCGACCGACACCGACGGCGAGGGCCTGGCGACGCGTCGCAACGTGCTGGTGCAGGACGGCATGCTGCAGAAGTTCGTGCACAACGCCTACACCGCCCGCCGGGCCGGCACCACCAGCACCGGCAACGCCGTGCGTGGCTTCAAGAGCACGCCGTCGGTCGACTGCCTGTTCCTGACGCTGCAGCCCGGCACCGCTCCGCCCGACGAGCTGGTGGCCGGCGTCGACGACGGCATCCTCGTGCTCGACGTCTCGGGCCTGCACTCCGGCGTGAACCCGGTCAGCGGCGACCTCTCCACCGGCGCCGAAGGCATCCGCATCCGCAACGGCCAGCTCGCCGAACCGGTTCGGGAGTTCACCATCGCCTCGACGCTGCAGAAGATGCTCCACGACGTCCAGGCCGTCGGCTCCGACCTGCAGTTCCTGCCCATGAACGCGGCCGGGGTCACCCTGGTGGTGGGCGATGTCACCGTCTCCGGCTCGTGAGCCCGGCGCCGGCCCCCACGCTCGAACCCCCTGACGAACGGGCGGCCGACCTGCTCGCCCTGGCCGTGGAGGTGGTTGGCCGGGCCGGGGCGGGGGAACAGGTCGAGGCGTTCCTGGGTCGCTCGTCGTACGCCACGGTGCGGGTCCACGCCGCCGAGGTGGAGTCGTTCACCGCCGCCACCACCGCCGGCATCGGAGTGCGGGTGGTGCGCGAGCACCGGCAGGGGTTCGCCTGGGCCGGCAGCCTCGACCCCGACGTCATCGCCGACACGCTGGCCGAGGCCCGCGACAACGCCGCCTTCGCCGAGCCCGACGAGTGGGTCGGCCTGGCCGAGCCCGATGGCGTGGCCGCGGTGCCGTTCGACGCCTTCGACCCGGCGGTGGCTGCTCTCTCCGCGGATCGCAAGATCGAGCTGGCCCTGGAGCTCGAGCGGATGGTCACCTCCGGCGACCCGCGCATCACCGGCGTGCGCGTGTCCACCTTCTCCGACTCTTCGGGGCACATGGCCGTGGCCAACAGCAACGGAGTCGCCGGCGCCGGCCGGGGCGCGTGGTGCTCGATGGGCGTGCTGGCGCTGGCGAGCGACGGGGACGAGACCTATACCGGTCACGGATCGACCGTCGGCTTCTCGCCCGACGACCTCGACCTCACGGAGGCGGCGGACGACGCCCTGCTGCGGGCCACCCGCCTGTTCGGGGCCCGGCCGGCTCCGTCGCAGCGCCTCGCCGTCGTGCTCGAGCCCCGGCTCGCCGCCAGCATCGTGGGGCTGCTCGGCTCCACCCTCACCGGCGAGCGGGTGCTGAAGGGCCGCTCACCCTTCGCCGACCGCGTCGGCGACGCCATCGCCTCACCGCTGCTCACCCTGATAGACGATCCGACCGACCATCGCTCCTACGGCGCCGAGACCTACGACGGCGAGGGCCTGGCCTGTCGTCGCAATCCGCTCGTGGTCGACGGCGGGTTGCAGGGCTTCCTCTTCGACAGCGCCAGCGGGCGCCGGGCGGGTCGTCCGAGCACCGGCTCCGCTGTCCGGGGCATCCGCTCGACGCCGACCGTCGGTTGCCAGGCCCTGGCCGTCGATCCCGGCACCGGCACGCTCGACGAGCTGGTCGCCACGGTCGACACCGGCGTGCTGGTGCAATCGATCACCGGCTGGCACTCGGGCGTCAATGCGGTCAGCGGCGACGTCTCGGTCGGGGTGGAGGGCCTGATGATCCGCAACGGCCAGGTGGCCGAGCCGGTCCGGGAGGTCACCATCGCCTCGACCCTCCAGCGCATGCTGCTCGACCTCGTCGCCGTCGGCGCCGACGTCGAGTGGCTGCCCGGAGGCACCGCCTGCCCGACCCTCGTGATCGGCGACGTCTCCCTCAGCGGCACCTGAGCAGGTCAGGAGGTGGGCACGCCATCGAAGGTGCCCGGTCCGAGTCCGTTCAGCGCGTCGACCGTGCGCGGGTAGCTCTGCGGGGTGTTCGATGGCGTCGCTCGGCGGATCACGTAGGTCGATCGATCGACGTAGGGGGGGGGGTAGACGAGCGATT
>DATDIY010000371.1:0-3009 GCA_036520815.1 Acidimicrobiales bacterium | reverse complement strand
CTCGACGACACCGCCCTGGGCGGCCTGCCCGCAGCGGAGGATCTCGTCGCCGCCCGGCCGTGCGTCGGCGACCGCGACCCCCGCAGCGAGCAGCGGGCCCAGCTCCTCGACGCGGTGCTCGCCGCCGAGGAGCGGCTGCTGTTGTTCAGCACCGGCCACGACATCCGCACCAACGCCACCCTCCCACCGGCGGTGGTGGTCGCCGAGCTGCTCGACCTGGTCGACGCCACCGTCCGCCTGGCCGACCCGCCCGGTGAGAGCACAGCCTCGACCTCGACGTCGACCGGCGCCACGGCCCGGGCCAGCGCGGCCATCACGGTCGACCATCCCCGCCAGGCCTGGTCGGAGCGGGCCCTCGGGGTCGAACGGGCCGGCTCCGGCGGGCTCGGCCACCAGGGGCCGTGGAGCTTCGACGAGGGCGCTCGCCAGGCCGCCCTCGCCCGCCGGGCCCAGCGCCGCGGCGACACCAGGTTCCTGCCCGAGCCGCTGGCCCCAGCCGCGGTGCTGCCCGGACAGATCGGCCCGGTGCCGGTGCTGCCCGTCGACGAGCTGGTCACCGCCTGCACCAACGCCCCCGAGCTGCTCCTGCGTCACCGCCTCGGCATCGTCCTGCCGTCCGACGACGACGACCGCGACGACGCCATCCCCCTGAAGTTGGGCGGCCTGCACGAGTGGAAGGTGATCGACCGGCTGCTGTCGGTCCGCCTCGGCGCCCACCCCGACGATCTCGCCGACGTCGAGGCCATGTGGGAGGAGTTCGAGCGGCGCCGGGGAGCCGTGCCACCGCTCGCCTTCGGCGGGGCGGCGCTCGAGGAGGCTCGTCGCCGGGTCGACGCCCTCCAGCACCGTCTCGCGGCCGAGTTGGGCGCAGTGGCCTACGAGCCGGTGCCGGTCTCGCTCGACGCCCTCGACGCGGTGATCGATCTGCCGGCCGGGCCCCGCCGGCTCTCGGGCACCGTCTCCGGTGTCTGCGACGACCTGGTCGTCACCGTCACCGCGTCGCGGCTGAAGCCCAAGGACCACCTGCGCTCGTGGGTCCGCGTCGCCGCTCTCACCGCCGCCGACCCGAGCCGCCGGTGGGAGGCCGTCGTCGTGGCCCGCAAGAAGGGCGGCAACGACAAGGCGGCCACCGACTGCATCCGGGTCGCGCTGACCGATCCCGACCAGGCGGTGGAGGTCCTCGCCCTGCTCGACGACCTCCACCGGCGGGCCCGGGCCGACGTCGTGCCCGTGTTCGCCCACACCGGTGAGGCGCTCTGGACCAAGGGCCTCGGTGGCGCCCGCAGCGCCTGGCACGCCATGTTCGACGGCGAGGCCGAGGATCGTTGGGTCAACCTGGCCATCGGCACCGAGTTCGACACCGTCCTCGACCTGCCCCTGCGGCCCGACGAGCACGGCGACCCGGGTCCCGGCGGCCGCCTGCGGTGGTGGACCGAGCGGATCTGGGGTGCCTACGAGCGCACCACCGGGGCCCGGCTGCGCGGCGCGGCCGACGTGGGGGTCGACGCGTGACCGTCATCCAGTTCCCCGGGGGCGGGCGGTCCGGCGCCGGCGAGGCCGGCCTCGGCGCGCTGCCCGAGCTCGCTCTGACCGGCCCGTTGCCCACCGGGCTCACCGTGCTCGAGGCGAGCGCGGGTACGGGCAAGACCTATTCGTTGGCCGGGCTGGCCACCCGGTTCGTGGCCGAGGCCGGCGTCGAGGCGTCGCAGCTGTGCATCGTGAGCTTCACCGAGGCCGCCACCGCCGAGCTCCGCGGCCGCATCCGCGCTGCTTTCGGCACCGCCCTGCACCACCTCGATGCCCAGACCGACGTCGACGACCCGGTCGTGGCCGACGACCCCGTGGTGCGCCACCTCCTCGCCGACATCCAGGCCCGCATCCTGCGGCGCGACCGCCTCGCCGCCGCCCTCGCCGAGTTCGACACCGCCACCATCTCCACCATCCACGGGTTCTGCGCCCGGGTGGTCGGGGCCCGTGGCCCGGCGGGGGTCGAGCTGCCGATCTCGGGCGACGACGCCGATGTCGACGAGCTCGTCGCCGACCGCTACCTCGCCCGCTACGGCTCGGTGGGGGAGTGGCCCGCCGCCCCCGACCGGGTCGCCGACGCGGTGAAGCTCCGGCTGCGCATGCCCGACGCCGAGATGTTCCGCCTCGGTCGCTCCAACCGCCCTGCGCTCAAACCCGACCAGGCGGCTCGGGCCGACGACATCGACGAGATCGCCGGCCTGGTCGACGGCCTCGTCGACGAGGTGCTCCGGCGCCGTGTCGAGCGGCGCCGCCGCACCTTCGACGGGCTCCTGGTGGAGGCTCGCGACCTGCTCGCGGGTCCCTCGGGCGGGGCCGTCCGCGAGGTGCTCCAGCAGCGCTTCCGGACGGTGATGGTCGACGAGTTCCAGGACACCGACCGGGTGCAGTGGGACATCTTCCGTACCGCGTTCCTGGAAGGGCCGAACCCGGCCCCGGTCGTGGTCGTGGGCGACCCGAAGCAGTCGATCTACCGCTTCCGGTCGGCGGAGCTGTCGTCCTACCTCGACGCCCGGTCCGAGGCCGGCGCCGTGCTCGGCCTCGGCACCAACTACCGATCCGACCCTGATCTGCTGAGCGGGCTCGACGCACTGTTCGCCGGCTATGAGTTCGGCGACGAGCGCGTCGCCTTCCAGGCGGTCCGACCCGGCCGGGACTACGACGAGCAGCGACTCGTCGACCCGTCGCCCGACGCCGCGCCGCTGGAGTTCCGGTGCGTCGATCCCGAGGTCACCGACGCCGCCAGCGCGGCCGCGGCCGCTCGCGACGACCTGGTCGCCGAGGTGGTGCGCCTCCTCTCGGAGGCCGAGCTGCACGACCCTTCGGCGCCCGGCGGTGTCCGAGCGCTGTCGGCGTCCGACATCGGGGTGCTGGTGCGCTCGAACGCCGACGCCACCTCGTTCGTGGCGGCGCTGGCCGCCGCCGGCGTGCCCGCCGCCAGCTCGTCGAACGACAGCGTCCTCGACTCGCCCGCCGCCGTGCAGT
>DATDIY010000370.1:0-4043 GCA_036520815.1 Acidimicrobiales bacterium | reverse complement strand
ATCGCGGGTCAAGTCTGGCACGCCATGCGCCGATGACCTCCAGGAGATGAGAGCCTCCAGCACCGCCGGCGGGAACTGTGCGGCGCCGAACCGGAGCAACCGGGCCGGCCGACGTGGAACAGCGCGCGTCCTCGCCGTCGTCCTGCTCGTGGCCGTGTCGATCGGCGTCGTCGGCCTCGCCGACCAGGCGCCGGCGACGGCTTATGCCGGTGCCCCCTGGTTGGAGCCGGGCAAGCCCTACACCCAGAACTTCCCCGACCCGACCGTGGTCTGGGACGGATCGAAGTACTGGGCCTACGGCACCTCGACCGGTGGCTCGCTGATGCCGGCGATGTCATCCACCGACCTGAAGACCTGGATCCCGAGGCCGGCGTACTCGCCCAACCCGTACAACGGCGACCCCTTCTTCAACGACTCGTTCCCGGTCCCGCCCCGGTGGAGCCGCGGCGGCACCTCCCGGGCCGGCAAGGCCCAGTGGGGCCCCGGCGTCGCCAACCTCGCCCTCGGATGGACGGCCTACACGTCCTGGGAGGTCGCGCCCGGTCGGCGCTGCATCTCGGCGGCCCGTTCGTCGTCGCCCGCCGGGCCCTTCACCGACAACTCCTCGAGCCCGCTCGTCTGCGATCCCGACCCGGGCGGCTCGATCGACGGTCAGCCGTTCATCGACAGCAACGGCACGCCCTATCTCCTGTGGAAGGCCTCGGGCTACCCCGGGTTCGGCCCGACCCGACTCCTCGCGCGACAGCTCTCTCCGGATGGCATGTCGTTCGCTCCCGGCTCGAGCGCCGCCGCGCTGATGCAGACCGGCCTGTTGTGGGAAGGCAACGGCATCGAGAACCCGTCGATGGTGAAGGCGGGCGGCACCTACTGGCTGATCTGGTCGGGCAACGAATGGGACTCCGGTGACTACCGGATGGGCCAGGCCCGCTGCAACGGTCCGCTCGGACCCTGCACCCGCACCAGCGACGCCCCGATCCTCGGCAACGACTCGGCTCAGCTCGGCCCGGGCGGCGGCACCCTGTTCGTCCAGCCGTCGGGTCGAATGCGGATCATGTACCACTCGTGGAACGCTCCGTACACGAGGTACCCGTCGAATCCGAACTGCGACGGGCCCGGGGTCTGCGCCTCGCAGGGTCAGCGCCGGATGCGTGTCGATGGGATCGTCGCCGCCGGCGGCCGCCTCACCGTCGACCCCATCGGCAACCTCGAGCAGGTCGCCGGCCGGCAGGGTCGCATCGACGTGTCCGGTTGGTCCCTCGATCCATCCACCACGAGCGCCATCAGTGTCCACATCTACGTCGACGGGTCGGCGGTGGCGGTGAAGGCCAATCGGTCCAGGACCGACGTGGCCTCCGCCTTCGCGCTGGGGACGAACCACGGCTTCAAGGCCTCGGTCGGCGCCAGCCCGGGCTCGCACCGGGTGTGCGCCTACGGCATCAAGGTCGGCCCCGGGTCCAACAGCCTCCTGGGGTGCAAGACGGTAACGGTGACCGACGCGTCGCCGTTCGGTTCGCTCGACAGCGTCGTGCCCGTCAGCGGTGCGGTGAAGGTGACGGGCTGGGCGATCGACCCCGAGACCACCAACCCGATCCAGGTCCACATCTACGTCGATGGGGCGGCCGTCGCCGTCACCGCCAATGTCAACCGCCCGGACGTCGGCGCCGCCTTCCCCTACGGGTCCAACCACGGCTACTCGGCGCAGCTCGGCGCCCCGCGTGGGGCCCGCACGGTGTGCGCCTACGCCATCAATGTGGGCAACGGCAGCAACCGCCAGCTCGGCTGCCGCGTGGTGAACGTCCCCTAGCTGAGCAGGGCGGTCAGGGTCGGAGACCCAGGTCGACGACGGGCATCTCGATCGGGTTGACGTTCACCGCCCGCAGGGCGGGGAGGAGCTCGTCGTAGGAGCGCCCGGCGACGAAGCCGTCGACGGTCTGCTCGAAGTTGGCGATGCCTCCCTCGAGCTCCTCGGAGAGACGCAGGTACTCGACGCTCGCGTTGTGGAGGCCCAGCTGCTGGCGGGGCAGGTTCGAGAGGTCCTGCGTCGGGATGGGCGGGACCCGAGGGTCGTCGTGAGCCCAGACCTCCGGCGGCTCGGGCTTCGGGCGCACCTCGCCATCCGGGTAGCGGGTGAGCGACCACACCTCCCACAGCGTCTCCTCCGGCCCGAGCGGGCGGAAGCGGTAGGACGACGCGCTGCTGTACATCGGCAGGATCAAGAAGTTCGGGAAGCAGTGGAACATGGTGAAGTTGAGCCCGTTCTCGTCCAGCTCGTTGAGGTCGGGCATCACGTGGCCGGCCTCGCGGTGCTGCCGCACGACCTCGTCGTTGAAGGTGCGGTCCCACGTCGCTCGGGCCAGCTCGTACTGGCCGGGTAGCTCGATGTCGCTCATGCCCTCGGCGATGCGTACATCGCTGGCGTGCATCATCCCGGCCATGCCCTCGCTCATCGTGCGGAGGTAGTGGATCTCGGCGTCGATGAAGCTCTGCGGATCGAACGCGGTCGGGTCACGGGGCGGGAAGCGCCCGGGGATGCGGAGCTGCGGATGGCTCTCGAGCACGTGGTAGCCCTCGATGAAGGCCTCGATGGCGAGCCGCCAGTTGGCTGGGACCCGGAAGGCGTGCCACCACTCGACCCGGTAGGCCTCCACGTTCCAGGCGTCCTGGACGGTGGCGAACGGCTCGATGCAGTCGCGTAGGGGCGGTGCGTCGGGGGACAGGTTGATCCAGGCGCAGCCGCCCCACGTCTCGCACCGCACCGGCGCCAGGTCGATGTCGCCGCGCTGCAGGTTGTGCTCGGCGAACGTCTTGGCCCGGGGGACGAAGGTGTTGGTGCCGTCGGGGGCGTAGCACCAGCCGTGGAACGAGCAGGTGAAGCCGCCCTCGCAACGGCCCTGGCCCCCGGCCAGCTTCATGCCCCGGTGGCGACAGACGTTCTGGAAGGCCAGGACCTCGCCGTCGTCGACGCGGACCACGAGCACCGACTGGTCGAGGATCTGGTACTCGACGAAGTCGTTCGGCTCGGGGATCTCCTCGAGTCGGCACGCCATCTGCCACGTCCGAGACCAGAGGTGCTCGGCCTCGAGGGCGTAGAAGTCGGGGTCGTAGAAGCGCCCGACAGGCAGCCGGTCGGGCAGTTCCATGGCGTGGGGCACGGGCCCGGCGGCCGGCTTCCGGTCCACGATCGTCACTCGATGCCCCCCTCGGCTCCGGTACGGAATCGGCGCTTATACTAACCGGTCGGTACAACGTCGTTCCTCAGGCGCGACGGATCCGTTCTCGTCGTCGGCCTCGGGGGGCCACGGGCCACGGCGACACGACCCCGCCCTCCACCTGCCATGACCTCATCCACCGACCTGACCACCGCCGACGACCACCATCTCGACGCCGATGTGCTGGTCATCGGGGCCGGCGTCACCGGGATCTACCAGATGTACACCGCCCGAGAGGCCGGCTTCTCGGTGCAGCTCGTGGAGGCTGGCAGCGGCGTCGGCGGCACCTGGTTCTGGAATCGCTACCCCGGCGCCCGGTTCGATTCGGAGAGCTACACCTACGGGTACCTCTTCTCCCGGGAGCTCTTCGACGAATGGGAGTGGACCGAGCACTTCGCCACCCAACCCGAGACCGAGGCCTACCTCAACCACGTGGTCGACCGCTTCGACCTCCGCCGCCACATGCGCTTCGGGACGAAGGTCACCTCCGCCGTCTACGACGAGGCGTCCGCCACCTGGGCGGTCGCCCTCTCCGACGGCTCCGCCCTTCGGGCCCGGTACGTGGTGGCGGCGACCGGCGTGCTGTCGGTGCCCTACACCCCCGACGTGCTCGGGCGGGAGAGCTTCCGTGGCGTGCAGCACCACACCGGGCTGTGGCCGGCGGAACCGGTCGACTTCGTCGGCAAGCGGATTGCCATCGTCGGCACCTCGTCGAGCGGGGTGCAGGTGCTGCCGACGATCCTCGCCGACGTCGCCGAGGTGACCGTCTACCAACGCACCGCGAACTGGTGCACTCCGCTCAACAACACCCCGATCACGCCCGACGAGCAGGTG
>DATDIY010000369.1:0-3559 GCA_036520815.1 Acidimicrobiales bacterium | reverse complement strand
TGGTGGACGAGGGGGATATCCGCCAGCCGGGCCATCCAGTCGTCGGGCGAAGGGAACTCCTGCGGTCGGGGCGGACCCTGGTGGAGCACCTCGGCGAGCACCGCCATGACCGGCGAGTCAAACAGCCCGATCTGGCCGAGGCCGTTGGTGGACCGGAGCAGGTCCCGGAGGGTGACGCGCCGCTCGCACGCAACGGTGTCGTCGAGTGCGCCGCCCGGATCGCGCAGCACCCGGGGAGCGGCGAGCTCGGGCAACACATCCGCCACGGGGTCGTCGAGACCGACCAGGCCGTCGGCGACCAGCGCCAGCGTGGCGGCGGCGGTGACCGGCTTCCCCGCCGAGGCGATGCGGAACAGTGCGTCCTCGCCCATCGGCGGCCCGTCGAGGGCCAGCCGACCGACGACCGCCAGGTCGAGGTCGGCACCTCGCCCGACGACGGCCACCGCGCCGGGAATCGCCCCGGAGTCCACGAACGGTTCCAGCACGTCAGCGACACCAACCATCCGACCAGCCTGCCGCGATCCCGGCGCCGCGTGGCGCCCTCGAATCAGCTCAGGGTCCGACGAGCCTCAGCCCTTGGTGCGCAGCCAGATGCTCGAGGGGAAGTCGCCGTCGTCGCCGGGCACGAACAGACCGCCGTCCATCCGGTGCGGACGCATGTCGGGCAGTGACGCCTGCAGGGCCGGCAGGCGATCGTGGAAGAGAGCGCTCAGGCAGGCGTCCACCTCGAAGTGGTCGTTCGAGGTGAGCAGGGCAGCGAGCAGGCTCGTCTCCTGCCAGTCCCACAGGTGACCGAACAGGTCGGGGTGGAACAGGTACGGCAGGTAGATGTCGTGGATGTGCACCCGCACGCCGGGGGCGAGCCTCGGGAGGATCTGCAGGTAGATCGGCAGCACCTCCGACCCGGTGCGCACGGTGTGGGTGGAGTCGACGAACAGCAGGTCGCCGGGGCCGAGCACGTCGAACACCGACGGGTCGACGAGCTGGGCGGGCTGGGCGATGAGCTCGACGTCGAGCCGCTCGAGGGCCTCGTAGGGGTACGGCTCGATGCAGGTGAACGCCGTAGAGCCCCGCCCCTCGGTCTCGTTGCGCTTGGCTGCCTCGGTCATGATGGCGGTCGACACGCCCGAGCCGATCTCCATGATGCGAGACGGCGGCTCGTGGCGGACGGCGCAGTGCAGCACCTGGGACTCGATGGCGCCGTAGCCAGGTCCGAAGCCCCGCGCCGCCAGCTCCCGGTAGGAGGCGAGACCCAGCACCTCGTCGAGATAGCCGTCGGTCACGGTCTCGACCCATGACGCCTGGGCGTCGAGATCCCACGGCAGCCCGAACGGCACGACCGGCCGGTTCCACGTGGCCGTGCTCTTCACCAGCCCGACCCGGTCAGGAACCTCGGAGTAGTAGTGCACCGGCTGGATGCGGAACTTGGCGCGCTCGGTCACGCGGTTCAGACCGATGATCGCCGTCTTCATCTGGTTCTGCTTGGCCATGCCACTCCTCGCCAAGGGCCGGTGGGCACCGGTCCAGCCGACGACCACCCACCGTGAGATGGTGCCGGCGAGGGTACAGGATCGGTTCCGGAGTCGCCGGGGCCGTCCGCCGGCCGAGGACCCGGCCACAGCCGTAGGCTCGCACGGCAGCGCTCGTCGACGACAGCCGCGGCGACCAGGGGAGGTCTGGGGATGACGGATCGTGGACGCGATGTCGCGGTCGTGACCGGAGGGGCGTCCGGGTTCGGGCTGGCGCTGGGAGAAGGGTGCGCCAGCCGGGGCATGGACGTGGTCCTGCTCGACCGCGAGATCGAGCTCGCCACCGTGGCCGCCGCTGCGCTCGGCGAACGCTACGGGGTGACCATCGAGGCCTGGGGCGCCGACGTCGGGAGCGCGGACGACCTGCGACGGGCCGCCGCCAACGTCACCGAGTGGTTCGGCGCGGTCGACCTGTTGTTCGTCAACGTCGGGGTGCAGCAGTTCGGATCGATCGAGACGTTGACCGACGACGAGTGGCGGTGGGTCCTCGACGTCAACGTGGTCGGCGCCGCCCGGACCGTCCGATCGTTCCTCCCCCTGCTCCGCCACAGCGATCGCCCCCGCATCGCGTTCACCTCCTCGGTGAACGTGCTCGCTCCCAGCGCCCGGCTGGGCGCCTACCAGGCCAGCAAGGCGGCGCTGGTCGCGTTGGCCGAGACGCTGCGCATGGAGCTCGAGGACGAAGGCATCGGGGTGAGCGTTCTCTTTCCCGCCGGGATGATGACCCGCCACCTGGAGAGCAGCGTGGCCGCACGCCCGAGCGAGCTCGGCGAGGCGGAGCGGCCCGACGAGGATCTCCAGGCGATGATCGCCAGCCGACCGCTGCGCGACATCGACGTGACGACGCCCGACGTCGCCGCCCGCCACGCCCTCGCGGAGGTGCTCGCCGACGAGGCCTACGTCGTGACCCACGGCGATCCGTCCGACGACGTGCGAACCCACCACGCCGCCATCGACCGGGCAGTGAGCCGCATCCCGAAGCTGCCCGACGCCGCCGACCAGAGCAACGCCACGGCACCGGCCCCGACCGGGTCGTCGGGGGCCGACGACGTCGAAGCCATCCGACAGCTGAAGGCCAGGTACTTCCGCTTCCTCGACACCAAGGACTGGGACGCCCTGCGCAGCGTGTTCACCAGCGACATCGCCATGGACACCACCGACTCCGGCGGCGGCGTGCAGAACGGGGTCGAGGCCGTGTTCGAGATGTTGGTGCCGACCCTGCAGGACGCGGTCACGGTCCATCACGGCCACATGCCCGAGATCCGCCTCACCTCCCCGACGACGGCGGACGGCGTGTGGGCCATGGAGGACCTGCTCCGGTTCGGTGAAGGCGGCCCCGAGCTGCGCGGCTGGGGGCACTACCACGAGACCTACCGGAAGGTCGATGGTGACTGGCGCATCGCCACCCTGCGCCTCACCCGTCTCCGCCTCGACGTGAGCTGACCGACTCCGAGGCGAGTCGGCCCTCAGCCGATCGGGTCGAGACCCAACGCCACCCGTCCGGTGAACCGGGTCTGGCGGGCCCGCGGCAGCGGATGGAACAACACGCCGTGCACGTCGCGGTAGAGGCGCTCCAGGTCGGAGTCACGGGAGAACGCCCGACCGCCCACGACATCGAGAGCCAGACGCACGGTGTCGACCATGGCCTCGGCGGCGACGGTCTTGCGGCTCAGAGCGCGCGCCGCGGCGGCGGGGGTGGCCTCGAAGTCCAGCCCGTCGGCCGCCCGGACCATGGCGTCGACCACGTCCGAGGCGGTGGTGTGGGCGTCGAGCATCTCGCCCACCATCTGCTGGCTGACCGGGTCGGCCGGGTCGCGCACGGCGGCGGTGGCCAGGCGCACGGCGTCATCGGCCGCGCCGAGGTAGGCCGACAGGATGAGCGGCATGGCGGCCACCACCACCACGTTCAGCAGACCCGGCCAACCCTCGGCGGACCGCACGAGAGAGACGGCGGCGTCGGGCACCATCACATCGTCCATGCGCACCGTGTCCGAACCGGTCGCCCGCATGCCGAGCGTGTCCCACGTGCG
>DATDIY010000368.1:0-5420 GCA_036520815.1 Acidimicrobiales bacterium | reverse complement strand
CGGCTCGCCGCTCCGCCGTCAACCGGGCGGCCACCGAGGCGGCGACGATGCCGGCCACGTTCTGGGTGCCGGAACGATGGCCGCGCTCCTGACCGCCGCCGAGCTGGCGGGGGCTCAGCGCCACGCCCTCGCGCACGACGAGCACGCCGACGCCCTTGGGGCCGCCGAACTTGTGGGCGCTGAGGCTGACGAGGTCGGCCGGAACCGCCACCTCGGGCAGGTCGGTCCAGCAGAAGGCCTGCACCGCGTCGGTGTGCACGAGCGCGTCGGGAGCGAGCCGGCGTACGACCTCGGCCGTCTCGGCGAGCGGCTGCAGGGTGCCCACCTCGTTGTTGGCCGCCATGACCGACACGAGTCGAACCCCGGCGGACTCACCCGACACGGCACGGCCGGCTTCGGCCTCCAGCACGCGAGCGAGGTCGTCGAGGTCGAGTCGTCCGGTGGCGTCGACGGCGACGGTCCGCCCGTCGAGGGCGGTGCACGGGTCGAGCACGGCGTGGTGCTCGGTCGCCGAGCACACCACGACCCCCGGCGGCACCTGCCCGGCCCTGACCGCGGCGCCGCCGCTCCGGGCGCCGCCGAACACGGCGAGGTTGTCGGCCTCGGTGCCCCCGCTGGTGAAGACGATCTCCCCGGGTCGGGAACCGACCAGCCCGGCGAACACGTCACGGGCGTCGTCGATCGCCCGTCGGGCGTCGCGAGCCAGGCGATGGGCGCCCGAGGGGTTGGCGAAGCGCTGATCGAGGAACGGCAGCATCGCCTCGACCGCCTCGGGGTGCATCGGCGTGGTGGCCGCATGATCGAGGTAGGCGCTCACCGCTCCCAGGCTAACGGCGCGTCCACGACGCCCACGAGGGAGCGCGGTCGGCTCCTGTCAGCGGGAGTGGCGGCGCTGGTAGGCGGTGGCCACACACGTGAGGAACATCTCGGGGGCCACCTCCACCGGCACCGGGATGCGCATCTGGCCGGCGGTGGCGGTGGCGACCTCGGTGCTCACCTGCCAGCGGGCCTCCGGCGAGAGCTCCCCGACCCTCAGCAGCACCGCCCGCACCACGCCGTACTGCTCGTCGTTCAGGGGCGAGACGTCGAGCGACTGCACGTAGCTCTCCCAGTTCCACGGCACGCTGAACAGCACGGGTGGTGCCGCTTGACGCCCGGAGCGCTGTCCGAGCACGAGGGTGCCGGCGACGAGGTCACCGAGGCGCTGGTCGCGGCGGGTGACGATGATCGACACCACCGCCGGGATCCCGAGGAACATCCAGATCTCGACGACGCCGAGCATGGCGCGGATGGCGGCGTGACGGAACCGGACCGGCGCCCCTTCGCGGGTCACGACCCGCAGGCCGAGGGCCGCCTTGCCGAGGGTCCGACCGTTCCAGAAGGTCTCCATGAGCGCCGGGTACCCGACGAGGAACAGGAACGAGAGGACCAGCACGGCGACGGTGATCACGACGGCGCCGAGGTCCCCGAGGGCGTTGCCCACGATGCCGAGCACCGACAGGGCGATACCGAGCCCGATCAGCTCGGCCCCGATGTCGAGGAGCTCGGCGACGGTGCGCGACGCCACTCCCGCGGTGCGGAACTCGAGCAGGACCGCCTCAGGGGTGACGATGCCCGTCGTGGGCGGGCCGCCGCTCGTCGCCATGGGTGACCTACGGTAGCGATCGGCGTGGACATCGACCGGTACCTCGTGGAGAACCAGGCCGGCTGGGACCGGTTGGCGGAGCTGGCAGGCCGCGCCCGCTGGCGCCGTTCGTCGCTGAGCCCGACCGAGATCGACGAGCTGGTCGCCGGCTACCAGCGGGCCTCCGCCCAGCTGTCCCACGTGCGCACGACCTACCGCGACCCCGAGCTCACCGCCCGGCTGACCCGGCTCGTGGCCGAGACGTCCGCCGCCATCTACGGGCAGAAGTCCCGACCGGGACGCGCCGTCGGACGCTTCTTCGCCGACACGTTCCCGGCCGCGGTGTGGCACATCCGACGCTTCGTCGTGGTCGCCGTGCTGGTGACGTTCCTGCCCGCCATCGCCATGGCCGTCTGGCTCACCCACGACCAGGAGGCTCTCGACCGCTCGGGCAGCCCGGCCTATCGCGAGGAGTACGTCGAGGACCGCTTCGAGCAGTACTACTCCGACCAGCCGTCGGTGGTGTTCTTCACCAAGGTCACCACCAACAACATCCAGGTCTCGTTCACCGCCTTCGCCCTCGGGCTGTTCGGCGTGCTGCCCGGCGCGCTGATCCTCGCCGTCAACGGCGTGGCCCTCGGCCAGGCGGCGGCGTGGATGATCGCGGCCGGCGACGGCGGACGCTTCTTCGGGTTGATCCTCCCCCACGGCCTGCTCGAGCTGTCGGCCATCGTGATCGCCGGCGGCGCCGGTCTCGCCCTCGGTTGGGCGTGGATCGCGCCG
The DNA here is from genome assembly GCA_036520815.1 of Acidimicrobiales bacterium. Classification (GTDB taxonomy): domain Bacteria; phylum Actinomycetota; class Acidimicrobiia; order Acidimicrobiales; family Acidimicrobilacustridaceae; genus CAMFLJ01. The sequence goes on along the minus strand of DATDIY010000368.1, from coordinate 3,013 downwards.
GGTGATCGCCGCCGCTCCGACGCGCTCGCCGAGGAGGGTCGACGCGCCGCCGCCGTCGTGCTCGGCCTCATCGTGACCTTCCTCGCCGCCGGCATCATCGAGGGCTTCCTCACCGGGAGCGGCCTTTCCGCGGTGGTGCGGGTGGGCGTGGGCGCCTCGGCCTGGGTCGCGTTCGTCGGTTACCTCGTGCTGCGGGGCCGCACCGCTGCGGCTCGAGGCCTCACCGGCGCCCTGGGCGAGGACCCGACAGCGCCGGCCGCCGATCTGGCCGTCGCAACGTCGTAGCAACGGATCCCGCTCCGACCCCAGAAACGTGGCAACCGGTTCCACCGATGTGTCTGATCTCGGGTAGGTGGGATAGCTTTTCCGCCTTGTGGATCTGTTTCTCGTGATGCTCGCCGGCTTCGCCGCGTCGCTCGTCGACGGCTCCCTCGGCATGGGCTTCGGTCCGACGAGCTCGAGCATCCTGCTGAGCACCGGGCTCTCCCCCGCTGCGGCCTCCACCACCGTCAACCTGGCCAAGGTCGCCACCGGCATCGCCGCCGCCATCTCCCACTGGCGGTTCCGCAACATCGACCACCGCCTCGTGCTCAGGCTGGCCATCCCCGGCTGCCTCGGCGCGCTGGTCGGCGTGACGGTGCTCTCCAAGGTCGAGGCCTCGACGATCAAGCCGATCCTGGCCGCGCTGCTGATCCTCGTCGGGCTGCGGATCCTGTGGCGCTTCAGCCGGCCGATCACGGTGAAGGCCACCGAGTTCGAGGACCTCGACCACGACCCCGACAAGATGCCCGCCTTCAACGACAAGGGCGTCGAGGTGGTCGCCGCTGCGGGCGGCGTGACCAACGGGATGATCGGCACGTGGGGACCCGTCGTCACCCCGTTCCTGATGCACCGTGAGCTCCCGCCCCGCTTCGCCGTCGGATCGGTCAACACCGCCGAGGTGGCGGTGGCCGCGGTGTCGGCCACGACCTTGATCGCCTCGGTCGGCAGGGGCAACCTCGACGTGGCGGTGATCATCGCCATGCTGATCGGCGGTGTCGTCGCTGCCCCCGTCGCCGCCTGGTTCGTCCGCCACGTTCCGGCCCGCCCGATGGGCGTCGCTGTCGGCGCGCTCCTGCTGCTCACCAACACCCAGCAGCTGTCGGACTGGGCCGAGCTCGGACTGGCCCGCTGGTGGGCCTACGGCACCGTCGTGGCCATCGTCACCGTGGCCGCCCTCCGCCCTCGCATCGAGGCGGCGATGGGCCCCGTCGCCGTCGACCCCAACGAGCCCGGCCCGGCCTGAAGATCGCAGAGCCCGAGGACACGTGCCGTTGTTCCCGACGCGGGTCGGCACCGCGCCCGAGCACGCTCCTGGCGGGGGCTAACCGAGCTCGACCGGGAGGTGGGCCCACCCGCGCGTCGCCCCGCCCGGGACGAGCTCGGCGCGGTCCTCGTCGACCTGCCAGACCGGCATGGCTCGCATGATCTCCTCGACGGCCAGGCGAGCCTCGAGGCGGGCCAGGCTGGCGCCGAGGCAGAAGTGGGAGCCGTAGCCGAAGGTGATGTGGCGCTCGATCTTCCGGTGGATGTCGAACACCTCGGCGGTCGGCCCGAACTGGCGCTCGTCACGGTTGGGTGACCCGGCCACGCAGAGCAGGAACGACCCCGCCGGGACGGTCTGGCCGTGGAACTCCGCATCGGCGGCGACGTAGCGCCCGAACGAGTACGCCGGGTTCTCGCAGCGCAGCACCTCCTCGATGGCGGCCGGGATCAGCGAGGGGTCGGACGCGAGCTCGGCGCGCTGGTCGGGGTGGTCGCCGAGGAGCTTGACCACCCATCCGATCGCCAGCCCGGTGGTGTCGTTGCCGGCCGCCGCGATCAGGTTGATGTAGGTGACGAGCTCCTCGCGGCTGAGGCCCCGGGTGGCACCGGTCTCGTCCTCGAACTGGGTGTGCAGGAGGCGCGACATCAGGTCGTCGGTCTCGTGCTTCTCGCGGTAGTCGAGGTACTCCCCGAACGCCCCGCTCACGAAGGTCTGGTCGGCGGGCATGCCGGCCGGTCGGTGCATCGACTCGATGAAGTGGTCACGGAGCGCCGGCTGCTCCGCGTCGGGGATCCCGAGCAGCATGCCCATGACCCGCATCGGGATCTCCCGCGCCAGGTCGTCCATCATGTCGAACTGCTTGCGTCCGGCGAGGGCCTCCACCGAGCGTCGGCAGAAGTCTCGGACCTCGGCTTCGAGCTGGTTGACGGCGCGCACGGTGAACACCCGCGACAGGCGGGCCCGGTGGAAGGTGTGGAACGGCGGATCCTCGAAGATGAACAGCCCCGGCGCCACCGGCGCGTCGGACTTCATGGCGGGCAGGATCGTGCCCTTCCCGGAGAGGAAGGTGTCGCGGTCCTGCAGCATGCGCTCCGTGTCGGCGTAGCGACTGATCGCGTAGAAGCCGTGCTCCTCGTTGTAATAGAGAGGGCTCTCGTCGCGGAGGCGGCGGTACGTGTCGTAGGGATCGACATAGATCTCGCGGTCGTACGGATCCCAGTAGACGTCGGTCGTCGTCATGCTCACGTGTGGTCCCCCCGGACGCTCGTGGTCGGATCGTTCATGCGTTCATCGTCCCGTAGGACTGCTGGGCCACGATGCCGGCGGGCACGGCCGGGCTGGCGGCCTTGCGCAGGGTGCGCACCGGCCCCTCGGCCTCGACGTCGGGCCGGGCGTGCTGGATGGAGCGGTTGTCCCAGACGACGAGATCGTGGTTGCGCCACTCGTGCTCCCACACGCTCCCGGGCCGCTCGGTGTGGGCGAACAGCTCCCCGAGCAGTTGCTCGCTCTCGTCGGGCTCCATGTCGAGGATGCGCTTGGTCACCATCGAGCAGACGTAGAGCATCGTGCGCCCCGACCGCGGGTTGACGGCGCCGACCGGAGTGACGATCGTGCGCTCCTCCCGGATGGCCTTGAGGAGGCGCTCCCCGCCCGCGGCCCGGTCCTGGACCTGGTTGGTCTGCTCGGCGAACCGTCCTTCGACCCGGG
>DATDIY010000367.1:0-3572 GCA_036520815.1 Acidimicrobiales bacterium | reverse complement strand
GTCTTGGAGACGTGCTCGGCCGAGACGACGGTGCCCTGGATGACGAGCAGGTCGAGCTCGGCGTCGATGATCTCCTTGGCCAGGGCGTCGGTGCGCTGCGGGGTGACCGAGGCGCAGCTGACCACGCCGGCGTCCTTGATCTGGCGGATGCGATGACCCACGAGCTCGGGGATGATCGGAGCCGAGTAGATGTCCTGCATCCGGGCCGTGGCCTTCTCGGTGTCGAGCTCGGCGATCTCCGCGAACAGCGGTTCCGGGTCCTCGTAGCGAGTCCAGAGGCCCTCGAGGTTCAACACGCCGACGCCACCCAGGCGCCCGATCTCGATGGCGGTGGCCGGGCTCACGACGCCGTCCATGGCCGAGGCCATGAGGGGGAGCTCGAAGCGGAACGCGTCGATGTCCCAGGAGATGTCGACATCCTCGGGATCGCGGGTGCGCCGACTCGGCACGATGGCGATGTCATCGAAGCCGTAGGCCCTTCGCCCCGACTTACCCAACCCGATCTCGACCTCGGCCATCGCTCGTCCTTCCGCTGGATCGTCCGGGTGGCTCGTCACCCGGGAACGACGAAAGAGAGCCCGTAGGCCCCTCCTCCGCTGGAAAGGGGGAAGTCTATCCCGCCGGATCGCCGCTCCGGGACGAAGGTCCGAGGTCGTCGACTAGCCGGCGAGGGTGCGGAGAACCTGCTTGGCGACCTTGGCGTTCATGGCCCAGAAGGTGTTCCGTCCGGCCTTGGTGACGTGGTGCACCACGCTCCCACCGGTCAGGTTCTCGATGCTCCCGAGCCCATCGACGATGACCTTGGAGGTGACGTCGGTGGCCTTGTAGCCCATCTCGGTGAGTCCCTTCACCAGGTCGTTCTGGGCAACCGGGGCAGGGGCGGCGGCCGCGACGATGCGCAGGGCGTCCTTGGTGACGCCGGCGCCCTGGGTGACGGCCTCGGAGATCGACAGACGGCCATCGACACCGGCCTCGCTCGATGCCAGCCACCGCCGGACCTGGGCGACCAGCTCGGCGTGCGTGTCGGCCTCGAAGATCAGCTGTGGCATGGCCTGCACCGTACCGTCGGTCACGACGGCGCGGGAGGAGTCCACAGCGTGCTCGGCTCGGCCCACCGCATCGGGCTCTCCGACCGCTCATAGGTGCCCGTCACCAGCGCGAGCAGGTTGTGGAGCATGGCCCCGGTGGCGCCCCAGACGGTGTCGCCCACGACCTCGAAGAAGTGGATGGGCCGGTCCTGGGGCGGGATCCCCCAACGCTCCTGGCGGTGCACCCCGTCGGAAAGCAGCTCGCTGAGCGGCACGCGCAGGACCAGCTCCACCTCGTGCGGGGCGGCCACCAGCTCCGGAGACGCCGGCAGCGTCGCGACATAGGGAACGATGAACGACTGGCTGGTCACCGTCCGGAGGTGGTCGAGCTCACCGATGTACGTGACGGTCGCGGGGTCGAGGGCGATCTCCTCTTCCGCCTCGCGCAGCGCCGTCGTCCAGAGGTCCTCCCCCGGCTCCTGCCGCCCGCCGGGAAGGCTCACTTCGCCCCGATGGCTACGAAGACTCTGGGCCCGCCTGGTGAGCACCACGACGGCCTCCCCGTCGACCTCGTAGATCGCCGCGAGCACCGCCGAGGCCGGCGAGGCCAGGTCGCGACTCTGCTCCCGATCGGTCAGCTGGGGCGGCGGGGCCGAGGCCATCGCCCGACGCACGTCCTCGAGGGTGGGGCGACGGGCCTCCGGGGGGAGTTGGCCCCAGGGCGCGGGAGGACCAGGCCGGACCGAGGTCGGCCGAGGGATCTTCTGTCGTCCGCCGCGCTCCGCCACGACGGGGCTAGGAACCGGCGACGGCGGTGCGCTCGGCCAGCCCCCTGAGCAGATCCGGCAACCCACCGGTCTTGAGGTTCGCCATCACTCGACCTGGCGTGACCTCACCGCGCTCCCACTCCATCCACGCAGCGAGCAACTTCTCCGGGTCCGGGGGCGGCAGGTCCATGCGCTGCAGGCTACCGACGTACGCCTCGGCCGTGGCCCCCTCGAGCTCCCGGCGAACCCAACCTCGACCCCGCCGCCATGGGCTGAGCCGCTTCCGCTGGGCCCGATCAGCACGCCGCGAGCCAGCGCCTCGCCTCCGGCAGGTCGTCGAGGAGGCACTGGGCGGGCCCGTCGTACTCGTGATGCCACGGCATCAGACCGAAGCGATCGGAGACCACCAGCTGCACCACTCCCTGCACCGGAGCGGCCACGAGCTCGAAGTGGTGCGCCACGCTCACGAGGAAGGTGTCGGAGACCAGCTGCGGATCGACATCCACGAGGCAGAACCGACGGCCCGGGATCAGGTCGTCGACCCCGAGGTCATGGCGCACCGCACGCTCCCGTACAGGGGGGATCGAGCCACCGAGCCCCGTGATCGCAGCGGTCAGCAGGCGGCAGGCGAGATCCCGGTTGAGGCCCCACACGAGCAGCTCTGGCCCACCGAGGTGAGAGCTCAGACCGACGGTGTAGCTCCAGGACCCACACGCGTGCTCACCGACGACCGAGGTGACGGCGTACCCGTCGGACTCCACGCAGGAGCCGATCCACCGGCTTGGTCGCCACGTTACGGCGAGGGTGTGACAGCGAGAAGGCGGAACCCCGTCCGCCGCCGAAGGTGGCTCACCACGCCAAGCCCGCCGAACGAAGTGAGCCACCTTTCGGGAGAGGATGCCGGACGCGAACGAGGGCCGGCCCGAAGGCCGGCCCTCGATTCGAGAAGCGGTGTGTCAGGCGTGAGCCTGGGTCACATCATGCCGCCCATGCCACCCATGCCGCCGGCCATGGCAGCAGCGGCGGCAGCCGCGTCACCGGCGGCGTCGGGCTTGTCGGCCACGAGCGCCTCGGTGGTGAGCAGCAGAGCAGCGATGGAGGCCGCGTTCTGCAGGGCAGCGCGGGTCACTTTGGCCGGATCGATGACGCCGGCCTTGAGCAGGTCGACCATCTCGCCGGTGGCGGCGTTGAGGCCCACCGAGCCGGTCTCGCTCTCGATCTGCTGGACGATCACCGCACCCTCGAGGCCGGCGTTGTCGGCGATGAGCCGAGCCGGGGCCTCGAGCGCCCGGTAGACGGCGCGGGCACCAGTGGCCTCGTCGCCCTCCAGGCCGTCGATGGTGCTCTTCAGCGTGGCGCGGGCCCGCAGCAGAGCGGTGCCGCCACCGGCGACCACACCCTCCTCGATGGCCGCACGGGTGGCGCTGAGGGCGTCCTCGATGCGGTGCTTCTTCTCCTTGAGCTCCACCTCGGTGGCGGCGCCGACCTTGATGACGGCCACGCCGCCGGACAGCTTGGCCAGGCGCTCCTGGAGCTTCTCGCGGTCCCAGTCGGAGTCGGTGTCCTCGATCTCGCGCTTGATCTGAGCGACGCGGCCGGTGACGTCGGCGGACTCGCCGGCGCCCTCGACGATCGTGGTCTCGTCCTTGGTCACCACGATCTTGCGGGCCTGGCCCAACAGGTCGATGGTGGCGTTGTCGAGCTTGAGGCCGACCTCTTCGGAGATGACCTGGCCGCCGGTGAGGATGGCCATGTCGGCCAGCATCGCCTTGCGGCG
>DATDIY010000366.1:0-6184 GCA_036520815.1 Acidimicrobiales bacterium | reverse complement strand
CGGGTCGGTGACCCGGCACCAGCGACAGCCTCAGAGCTTGCGCATCACCGTGACGACCCGGCCGTAGATGCTCACCTCGGACGGATCGAACTCCATCGGTTCCAACGCCGCGTTCGACGGGAGGAGCACGATCTTGTTGCCCTTGCGGGTGTAGGTCTTCACCGTGGCTTCGTCGCCGGGGATGCCGGCGATCACGATGTCGCCCTTGTCGGCGACGTTCTGGGACCGGGCCACGACGAAGTCGCCGTCGAGGATGCCGGCGTCGACCATGGACTCACCCCGGACCCGGAGCATGAACAGCTCGCCCTCGCCGCACAGATCGGTGGGGACGGCGAGGACTTCTTCCACGTTCTCCTGGGCCAGCCCGTCGGTGCCGGCGGCGACGTCGCCGACGAGGGGCACGTGGCGGAACGGGCGTCGGTCGCTGATGGCGCCGGAGGTCGGGTCGTAGCGCACCTCGAGGGCTCGGGGCTTGACCGGATCCCGTCGCAGGTAGCCGAGCTCGTTGAGCCGGTTGAGGTGGTTCTGCACGCTCGACGGCGACGTGAGGCCGATGGCCTTGCCGATCTCGCGGACCGAGGGCGGATACCCGTGCTCGGACACGTGCTGGTCGATGATCTCGAGGATCTGTTGCTGGCGAGCGGTGAGTGTGCTCATGGAGCCCTCCTGGATGTCGGTCGGGCCTGTTCGAGGGTGCCGACCCGGATGGTGAGGGCCGGCTCCCGCCGGCGAACGCCTGTTTGTGACGATACCCGAGGTCAGGCCGGCTGTGCAAACACCCGTTCGGAATCACCCCTTGACCACGTACGGGTGTTCGTGCTTGCATCGGTGTCTCGGCGAACGAACGTTCGCTCCCTCTCCGGCGGTCGGACCCCGACTGTCACACCCCCTGCGGAGGATGGTCCCCATGGCTGCTGTCCTGTCTCCTCGCATCGACCTCGCCCCCTGGAACGATCCCGCCGAGCGGGTTCGCCCGCCGGCGCGGCCCGCCCTGCGCGTCCTCGAGGGAGGGCGCCTCGAGCGCTCCCTCCCAGTGGCGCCACCAGCCCGTCGCGGGCCCCTCGGCGCCGTGGTGGGCGGCGTGGTGCTGGCCGCGGTGCTCGCCCTCGCCGCTCTCGGGGCCGCCCATCTCCTCGGCGCCGACGCTGCCGCCCCCGGGCCGGCGTCGACCGCTGATGCCCCCCACCCGGTCGGTGTCGACGCCTCCACCTCGTCGGCACCGGCCGAGGTGGTGGCGCAGCCGGGTGACACCCTGTGGGCCATCGCCCAGCGACTCCAGCCCGAAGGCGACGTGCGTCCTCTGGTCGACGAGCTGGCGTCTCGCGCCGGTGGCGCCGACATCGCCGCTGGTGACCGCATCGACGTCTCCGGACTCGGCGACTGACCTCCGACGCACCGTCGGGCCGTCGTGCGGAGCCGCGATGGCCGGCGGTAGCGTCGCTCCCGTGCGATGCCCGGCCTGTGCTCATCTCGACGACAAGGTGGTCGACTCGCGCCAGTCCGACGACGGGTCGAGCATCCGACGGCGGCGGGAGTGCCTCTCGTGCGGGCAGCGCTTCACGACCTTCGAGCGCCTCGAAGAAGTGCCGCTGATGGTGGTCAAGCGCTCCGGCGACCGGGTCCCGTTCGACCGCTCGAAGATCGTCGAGGGCATCGGTGCGGCCACCAAGGGCCGGCCGGTCACGGCGGGCACGATCGACGCGGTGGCGGCCGATCTCGAGGACGAGCTGCGCCTGGTCGGACCGGAGCTCAGCAGCGAGCAGGTCGGGTTGGCTGTGCTGGAGCGCCTACGCGAGCTCGACCAGGTCGCCTACGTGCGCTTCGCCTCGGTCTACAAGGGCTTCGACGACCCTGCCGACTTCCAGCGCGAGATCCGGCTCCTCACGAAGTCCACCGCCCCCAAGCGTCACTGAGCCACGCGGTAGGTGGCGAAGAGGTAGCCGTCCTCCTCGAGGAGACGGTGCAGCTCGAGCCCGATCGGGGCCGCCGGGTCGGGACCATGGGCGACGCGGGCCGACTTGCCGGCCAGCAGCATCGGAGCCACGGAGAGGCACCACTCGTCGACGAAGCCGGCCGCCACCAGCTGACCGTTGAGGGTGGGTCCCCCCTCCACCAGCACGATGCCGACCGCTCGCTCGTGGAGCTGGGCCATGACGACGGGGAGCTCGACGGCGTCATCGCCGGCGGCCACCACCTCGGCCACGTCGGTGAAGGCGTCGGAGCGCTGGGCCGCGGCTGCGGTGGTGAACACCAGCGGGGCCTCGGCAGCGTCGGTGAACATGGGCGAGGTCGGGTCCAGGTCGAGACGTCCGCTGACCAGCGCCAGGCGCGGCACCGGTCGTTGACCCCGCGCCGTGCGTCGCTGGCGAGCGGCGTCGTCGACCACTACGGCCCGGTAGTTCTCGGCGCGGGCCGTGCCCGCTCCCACCAGGATCACGTCGGCGATCGAACGCAGGGCCCGGAACACAGCCTTGTCCCCGGGCCCGCCGAGCCCACCCGATCGGCCCGCCACGGCCGTGCCGCCGTCCACGCTGGCGACCATGTCGGTCACCACCCAGGGCCGTCCCTCCGGGGGCCGGGGCTCGTCGTAGGCCTCGACGGGGTCGATGTCGGTCACCGGCGAGGGGAAGATCTGTCGCACGTCCGTACGCTAGAGGGTGTGGTTCGGGAGTCCGGGCGACACCCGGTGGAGACCTCGTTCGCGGTCACCCGCCTGTGGGTGGCTGTGGAGAACGCATACGAAATCCACCGGCAATTCACAGCGTTGTTCCCCTTTTGCTCCACAGGGCCGACTCCCTACGGTGGACGCCGGGTACAACGCTGCGGCGCGGACGACGGAACGGTGGTTCACGTTCTGACGTTCTCGGCTGGCAGGACGGCTCCTTGAGCGAGGTCCCATGAGGTTCGCTCTCCCTGACGTCCGCGCCGCAGCTCGTCCTCGGTGTCGCGTGGAGAAGGCCGAGCTCCCGCGCCACGGGGCTCGTCCCGGGCTCCTCGAAATCCGACACGAAACCGTTGACAGGCGTGGAATTACTCTGGTGTAATTCTTCGACATCTTGTGGCCCGAGAGGCGTGGAGGCCCCACTAACCACAACATCTTGTGTTCACCCGGCGAGACGCTCCGAGCCGGGATGCTGGTGGGATCAGCCCGCTGACCGGGGGGACGGCGCCGTCATCGCAACCGCTGCGGTGACCGACTCCGCCACAACCGGATGGCTTCGACTGGCTCCCACCACCGGCCCCGCAGCCGCTGGGCACCGGGCTCCGACGGCGGGGCGACACCCCGCAGGGCAGCGACCACCTCCTGGCAGTAGCAGCACCAGCAGCACCAGCAGCACCAGCAGCACCAGCAGCACCAGCAGCACCGAGCAGCACGATCGACCCGACATCCCACGAGCAGCGCAGCGGAGGACTTCTCAATGGCCCTGGCACCCGAGCAGGCCGGCATCGGCATCCGACGGCACTTCACCACGGCGGGCACGCATCCCTACGACATGGTCGAATGGGACGAGCGTGACGCGCGCATCTCCAACTGGAAGACCGGTGAGGTGGCGTTCGAGCAGCTCGGCGTGGAGGTGCCGGCGAACTGGTCGGTGAACGCCACCAACATCGTCGCCCAGAAGTACTTCCGCGGCACGCTCGGCACCGACGAGCGGGAGCACTCCGTGAAGCAGGTGGCCGACCGTGTGGCCGACACCATCGCTGCGTGGGGCGTCGCCGACGGCTACTTCGTCGACGACGACGAGGCCGAGGCCTTCGCCGACGAGCTGAAGTACCTGGTCGTCACCCAGCGGGCGGCGTTCAACTCGCCGGTCTGGTTCAACATCGGGGTGAAGGGCGTGCCCCAGCAGGCGTCGGCATGCTTCATCCTCTCCGTCGACGACAAGATGGACTCCATCCTCAACTGGTACGTCGAGGAGGGCACGATCTTCAAGGGCGGGTCGGGCGCCGGCATCAACCTGTCCCGCATCCGCTCCTCCAAGGAGCTGCTCAAGGGCGGCGGCACCGCCTCGGGCCCGGTGAGCTTCATGCGCGGTGCCGATGCGTCGGCCGGCACCATCAAGAGCGGCGGCAAGACCCGTCGCGCCGCCAAGATGGTCATCCTCGACGTGTCGCACCCCGACATCGAGGAGTTCATCTGGTGCAAGGCCCGGGAGGAGAAGAAGGCCCGGGCGCTCGAGGCCGCCGGTTTCGACATGACCCTCGACGGTGCCGACATCACCTCGGTCCAGTACCAGAACGCCAACAACTCGGTGCGGGTCACCGACGACTTCATGCAGGCCGTGGTCGACGACGCCGACTGGCACCTGCGGGCCGTCATCACCGGTGAGGTCGTCAAGACCATCCGGGCCCGTGACCTCATGCGTCAGATCTCGCAGGCCACCTGGGAGTGCGCCGATCCGGGCATGCAGTTCGACACCACGATCAACCACTGGCACACGGCCACGAACACGGGCCGCATCAACGGCTCCAACCCGTGCTCGGAGTACATGCACCTCGACAACTCGGCGTGCAACCTGGCCAGCCTCAACCTCCTGAAGTACCTCGACGCCGACGGCACCTTCGACACCGAGGCCTTCCGCCGCTCGGTCGAGGTGATCTTCACCGCCCAGGAGATCCTCGTGGGCAACGCCGACTACCCGACCGAGTCGATCGGTGAGACCTCTCGTCGGTTCCGCCAGCTGGGCATCGGCTACGCCAACCTCGGCGCCATGCTGATGGCCCTGGGCCTGCCCTACGACTCCGACGAGGGTCGGGCGCTGGCCGCGGCGGTCACCTCACTCATGACCGGGCACGCCTACGCCACGTCGGCTCGCACCGCTGCTCGCATGGGCCCGTTCGCGGGCTACGCCGAGAACTCCGAGCACATGCTGCGCGTCCTCGGCCAGCACCGGTCGGCGGCGGCGGAGATCGACGAGGAGCTCGTGCCCCACGAGCTGCTCTCGGCCGCCCAGCAGGCATGGGACGACGCCTGCGAGCTGGCCGCCGAGGCCGGCGTGCGCAACTCCCAGGCGTCCGTGCTCGCTCCCACCGGCACCATCGGTCTGCTGATGGACTGCGACACCACCGGCGTCGAGCCCGACCTCGGGCTGGTGAAGATGAAGAAGCTGGTGGGCGGCGGCACCATGTCGATCGTCAACCAGACGATCCCGCGAGCCCTCAAGCGCCTTGGCTACACGGAAGCTCAGGGCGAGGAGATCGTCGCCTACATCAACGAGAACATGTCGATCATCGGTGCTCCGCACATGGTCCCCGAGCACGTTGCCGTGTTCGCCTGCTCGATGGGCGACAACACGATCCACTACTCGGGCCACGTGAAGATGATGGGCGCCGTCCAGCCCTTCATCTCCGGGGCCATCTCCAAGACCGTGAACCTCCCGGAGGAGGCCACCCTCGAGGAGGTCGAGCAGCTCCACATCGACGCCTGGCGTCTCGGCATCAAGGCCGTCGCCATCTACCGCGACAACTGCAAGGTGGCCCAGCCGCTGTCGGCGTCGAAGAAGTCCGACGACGAAGCCGACGCCGGCGCCGAGGCCACCCAGGTCATCGAGCGGGTGGTCGAGAAGATCGTCCACCAGCCGATCCGCCAGAAGCTGCCCCGCACCCGCGTGTCCAAGACCTTCGAGTTCCGGGTGGCCGACTGCAAGGGCTTCGTCACGGTCGGCGAGTATCCCGACGGCCGTCCGGGCGAGATCTTCGTGCGGGTGTCGAAGCAGGGCTCCACGCTGGCCGGCATCATGGATGCCTTCGCCATCTCCATCAGCCATGGCCTGCAGTACGGCGTGCCGCTGCGCAGCTTCATCGAGGCGTTCACCGGCATGCGCTTCGAGCCGGCCGGCATGACCGACGACCCGGACATCCGGATCGCCAACTCGCTGATGGACTACCTCTTCCGGCGTCTCGCCATCGAGTACCTGTCGGGCGAGGAGCGGGCCGAGCTCAACATCCTCACCACCGCCGAGCGGATGCAGCCGACGCTCCCCGGTGTCGAGGACGCCATCGTCGAGACCCGTCAGGGCTCGGAGCTGCCGGCCGACCCGCCGTCGGTCGAGTCCGCCTCCACCCTGCTGGCGCCGACGATCACCACCACGCCGACGGTGGTCAACCACGACGCTCCGCTGTGCATGCAGTGCGGCGTCGTGATGCAGCGCGCCGGCAGCTGCCACGCCTGCCCCAGCTGCGG
>DATDIY010000365.1:0-6745 GCA_036520815.1 Acidimicrobiales bacterium | reverse complement strand
TGGGTTCGGCGGGGAGTTCGCTGCGAGCCAGGTGTCCCAGTAGCCGTGGTAGGCGGCGAGGATCGCCTCCTCCTCGGTCGGCGCGTCGGTCGTGGTCGTCGCCGGCTCCGTTGTCGCCGTGGCCTCCGAGGACGGGGTGGCGGAGTCCGCCGCTCCGCCACCCGCGCCGCATCCCGCCGTGCCCATCACCACCAGGCCCATCACCGCCACGACGAGCGCGCCCGCCAGGGCGCGCTGACGAGATCTCGCCATCGCACGTCACCTTCCGCCTCGTCCGAGCTTCCGCCGACTCGGTAGCCGGCGAACGTACCGACGGTCGGGGCCGAGCTCCAGTCACCCCCACCGAAATGAGCCGCCCGACCCAGCCCACCCTCCCCCCCCGAAAGGTGGCTCACCACATCCCGCCCACCGCACCACGTGAGCCAGCTTTGCGCTGTCAGACGAAAGGTGGCTCACCACATCCCGCCCACCGCACCACGTGAGCCACCTTTCCGCGCTCTGGGGCGCGGGGCCGCCCCGCCCACGCCGCCTCAGGAGAGGAGTGCGTCCGTCGCCGTCCACGGATCGGTGCGGCGGGCGATGACGTCCTCGATCGCCTCGTCGTAGGCCCGACCCTCGGCCAGCTCGGTCGCGCGCTGCAGCAGCCGGGCGGTGAGGATGCGCCGCAGCTCGGCCTCGGCCCGCCGTCGCCGGCGTCGCTCCAGCTCGCCACTCGCCACCGCCCAGTCGTGGTGGCCGCGCAGGGCGGCCCACAGCTCGTCGACGCCGTCAGCGGTCGGCGCCACCGTCGAGACGACGGGTGGTCGCCACACGTCGCCCCGGGCCCGGAGCGACAGCATCCGCTCCAGGTCGGCGATGGTGTCGCGCACGCCGGGCCGATCGGCCTTGTTGACGACGAACACGTCCGCGATCTCCATGAGGCCGGCCTTGTTGGCCTGCACGGCGTCGCCCCAGCCGGGGTTCACGACGACGACAGTGGTGTCGGCCTCGCCGGCCACCTCGACCTCCACCTGGCCGACCCCGACGGTCTCGAGCAGCACCCACGGCGTGCCCAGCGCGTCGAGCACCCGCACCGCCTCGGGCACCGCCAGCGAGAGCCCACCCAGATGGCCCCGGGTCGCCATCGAGCGGATGAACACGTCGTCGTCGAGGGCGTGCTCCCCCATCCGAACCCGGTCGCCCAGGATCGCCCCGCCGGTGAACGGCGAGGACGGGTCGACGGCGAGCACCGCCACCGTCTCCTCGTCGGCCCGCATGGCCCGCACCAGCGCCGAGGTCAGCGTCGACTTCCCCGCCCCGGGAGCACCGGTCACCCCGACCGTCGTGGCCTTCCCGCCGAGCGGGTGGGTCAGGCCACCGACGGCGTGGGCATCGGGACCACCACGCTCCACCAACGACAGCAGCCGGGCCAGCGCGGTGCGGTCACCTTGCTGGGCGGCGGCGAACAGCGCGGCCGGGTCGTTGGCGCTCCGGGACACGGCGACAACCTACGACAGCGGGCCGAGCTCCCGACCGAACCGTGCGGAGACCAGGTCGCTTCCCGCGCCCTCATCTCAACCGAAACCCGCGCGGGGCGGGTCAGAGCGAGACGGGCGTCTCGTCGAGCGCGGCGCCGGCCGGCCCCGAGTCGATGACCTCGGTGACGCCCTCGACGCGGTCCTTGAGGATCCGCTCGAGGCCCGCCTTGAGGGTGACGGTGGAGGCGGCGCACGTCACGCAGGCGCCGATCAGATCGACGGTGACCACACCGGTCGCCTCGTCTACGTCATGGAGGATGACGTCGCCGTTGTCGGCCTGGATGGCGGGTCGGATGACCTCGATGACCTGCTCCACCTGCTCTCGCACGGGCGTCAGTGTAGGGAGCCCGCCCCCCGACGCCACATCCATCCGCAGCCCGCAGCCTCCCGGCACCGGCGTTCGAGGTCCCTCGTGGGAGACTGGCGGCAATGGTCCCCGTGCTCGTCCGCTGAGGCTCTCGTGGCCCCATCCGGCCGGCACCTCGCCGTCGTCACCAATCGCCACGTCGTCGCCGCCGAGGCTGCGGAGCGGTGGCTGCGGGCCCGCACCGACGTGGTGCAGGAGACCCCCGGTGCGACGACCGACCGCGACCTGAGCACGTTCGGCCTGGACCACGGACCGTTCCACACGTGGGAGCGCACCGTCGCGGTCGAACCGGTCACGCCGCCCGACAGCGAGCCGCCCCAGGTCGAGGTGGTCGAGACCGTCCGGTACGAGCTGGCGGTGCCGTTCTGGCGACCGCTGTTCGCCTTCGCCCTGCGCCGCCATCTCCGTGGCACCCCGCGCGACGACGGCCGGGGGCCGTGGTGGGCGCCTCCCGCCGTGCTCGACGCCCGCGCCTCGACCGTGCTGTCGCTCCTGTGCCTGGTCGGCGCCGCCGCCGGCTACCTGGGCACGCTGATCACCCAGACCGTCACCTATGCCGCCGACGAGTTCGGCGCCGACCGCAGCGCCCAGGGCGCCCTCCTGGCCTCGGTGCGGGTCGGCGTCCTGATCTCGCTCCTGGTGGTCGCCGCCGCCGACCGGCGCGGTCGCCGCACGGTGATGATCGCCGCGGTCATCGGCTCCTGCCTGTTCACCGCCCTCGGTGCCCTCGCCCCCGGGATGATCTGGCTGGGCACGACCCAGACGTTCGCCCGCGCCCTGTCGACGGTGGTGGCGCTGCTGGTGGCGATCATCGCGGTCGAGGAGATGCCGGCCGGGTCGCGCGCCTTCGCCCTCTCGGTGCTGACGATGACCGCCGGCCTCGGTGCCGGCCTGTGCGTCGCCAACCTGCTCTACGTCGACCTGGCGGAGGGGGCGTGGCGGGTCGCCTTCCTGCTGCCGTTGCTCGCCATCTACCCGCTGTGGCGGATCGGTCGTCGCCTGCCCGAGACCGAGCGGTTCACCCGCCATCGGCGCCAGGTGCTGGCGGTCGACAGCACCGTGACCCTCGCCCCCGACGACGAGATCCTCCTCATCGACCCGACGGCGGCCGACGCGGTCACGACCGAGAGCACGGCGAGCACCGGCGGTGGCGCCGAGGCCGGCCCGGTCCGCTCCGGCTTCAACTGGGCCCGGTTCGTGCTGCTCGCCTCGTCCGGGTTCCTGTGGTCGATGTTCCTGGCACCGGCGGCGCAGTTCCTCAACGAGTACCTCCGCACCGAGCGGGATTTCTCCGGGCCGCTCATCGCCGTGTTCGTGCTGGCCACCAACACCCCCGCCGGGCTCGGCATCGTCGCCGGCGGGCGACTCGCCGACCGCCACGGACGCCGCCGGATCGGCGCCATCGGCATCGTCGGCGGCGTCACCTTCACCGTGGTCTCGTACCTCACCTGGGGCTGGCCGCTCTGGATGTCGTCGATGGTGGCGTCGATCATCGGCGCCCTCGCCATCCCCGCCCTCGCCGTCTACGGACCGGAACTGTTCCCGACCGGTCAGCGCGGCGCCGCCAACGGCGGTCTGCAGGTGGTGAGCGTCGCCGGCTCCGGTCTCGGGCTGCTCCTGGTGGGCTGGCTCGGGGACGTCTTCGGCAGCCTCGGGCCCGCCATCGCCGTGGTCGCCGCCGGTCCCGCCCTGCTGGTCGTGCTCGTCCTGGCCCTCTTCCCGGAGACCGCCGGTCGAGAACTGGAGGAGCTGAACCCCGTCGACCGGATTCCCCCCGCGCCGTCGGACGGCCCTCCCGACGGTACGCTCCCTCGTCCATGAAGAGGTGGTTGGTCGCACTGGCGGCGGTGCTGGTGCTCGGGGTGTCGGCATGTGCCGGGGACGAGGGCACCGACGCGCCCTTCCCCGAGACGAGCGCCACCACCGTCACCGCCCCGGTCAAGCCGTGCGACGACGACGAGCTGCCGTCGGGCACGAGCTTCACCGCCACCGCCGCGTTCGAGGGCGATCTGGCCATCTACGACAGCCCGGATCCGGCGGCCGAGCCGAGCCGCACGCTCCCCAATCCCCGCCTGTTCAACAACGATCCGAACGCCAAGGTGCCGCTGGTCTTCCTGGTGAAGGACACACCCGACGACGCCTGCGACTGGGTCGAGGTGTACCTCCCGGTGCGTCCCAACGGGTCCACCGGCTTCGTGAAGCGCTCCGAGGTGAACATCGAGAGCAACCCCTACCGGATCGAGGTCCGCCTCGGGGAGTTCAAGCTCAAGGTGTTCAAGGCGGACGAGGTGATCATGGACACGACGATCGCCGAGGCGTCGGACAACACCCCCACCCCGGGCGGCACGTACTTCACGACCGAGCTGGTGAAGACCACCAACCCGGGCGGCGCCTACGGGCCCTACGCCTACGGGTTGTCGGGCTTCTCCGAGGTGCTGCAGACGTTCAACGGCGGCCCCGGCCAGCTCGGGATCCACGGCACCAACCAGCCGCAGCTGCTCGGCCAGAAGGTCAGCAACGGCTGCATCCGGATGAGCAACGAGGACATCACCACCCTCGCCGGGATCCTCCCGCTCGGCGTGCCGGTCCAGATCATCGCCTGACCTCGAAACTGTCAGGGCAGGGTGGCCGACCAGTCGGCGACGGCCTCGGCGATGGGACCGTCGGCGTTGCGGGGGTCGTGCCCCCCGGGCAGCCACACATGGGTGACCGGACCCGGGATGGCGGCAGTGTGGGCCTCGAGCTCCTCGGGGGAGCCGAACGGGTCCTTGCTGCCGCTGATGAACAGGCACGGCAGGTCCAGCGCCTCGAAGTGCTCGATCCGGAGCTTGTCGGGCTTGCCCGGCGGGTGCAGCGGGTAGCTCAGCAGCACCAGACCGGCGGCGGGCAGGCCCTCGGCCACCGCCATCGAGCACATGCGGCCCCCGAAGGAGCGCCCGCCGAGCACGATCGACGCCGGCTCGACCCCGGCCGACTCGGCGAGCTGGGTCGCTTCCTCCACCACCGCGGCCACCGCCACCGGGGCCCGGTCGGGCGACTTGCGGCCCGCCTTGCGGTACGGGAAGTCCATCCGCGCCACCGGCAGCGGCGCCAGCGCGTCCTCGAGGGCGACGAGGGTGTGATGGTCGCGGCTGGCACCGGCGCCGGGAGCGAGCAGGAAGGCACGTGCGGTCGTCATCTCGACTTCGTTCTCTCAGCGTCCGGTGAGGATGCGACGGGCCTCGGTGAGCTCGGCGATGCGCTGGGCGGCACCCTCGGCCGACGCGCCGTGGTCGGGGTGGGCGTCGCGGAGCATCTCACGGAACCGGCGCATGACGTCCTTGGCCGGAGGTGCCGCCGTCACCGTTGTCGGGGCCCCGGCGGCCGGGTCAGGCGCCGGGAACCCGAGCAGGTCGAGAGCCCACACCAACGGGTTCTCCAGCGCAGCGCGACTGAGCACGGCGCCGGTTCGCACACCGCTGAGGCTGGCGATGAGCTCGTCGCCGACCGGTCCGGTCCAGCCGATCGCCCGGCGGAGGCTGGCCATGACCGCCGGGCGCACGAGCGGGTCGAGACGGCCGGCGGCGTACACCGCGCCCAGGACCTGCTGGGCGGGTGCACAGCGGTGGTCGAAGTCGAACGAGAGCCGCTCACCCTCACCGACGAGGCGATGGCGCACCGAGTTCAGCCCGATCGTGTCGACCTGCAGGCGATAGCGCAGCCGCGGCTGAGCCACCCGTCGCCCGGCCTCGAGCTCCCTCGTGAGGTGGTAGAGGTCCGGGATCAGGTCGGGATCGATCGCGGCGACGTGGGCCGCCACCACCCCACCGAGCAGGATCCCGCCGAAGCCCGGCGGCGGCTCGCACGGCAGATCCGAGTCGCCCAGCGCGACACGCCGGGTGGGCGCGTGGGGGCGCGAGCAGAAGATCTCCAGCTCGGCGAGGACGACCACGCCGTGAGGGTATCGCCGCCCCTCCGGCGAGGATCGGTCGGGCCGACGGTTCGCGAGCCCTTCATGGACGTGCTCGATCGCGGAGGCTGACGGCACGCGCCGACGCCGGGTTTGCGTCGCGCGCCGGGGAACTATCGTCGAGCCATGGCTGACCCTTCTCTCGACCGGAACCTCGCCCTCGACCTCGTGCGGGTCACCGAAGCCGCCGCCATGGCGGCCAGCCGGTGGATGGGTCGAGGCGACAAGGAGGGTGCCGACGGTGCCGCCGTGGATGCCATGCGCCTGGCTCTGGGCACCGTGCAGATGGACGGCACCGTGATCATCGGCGAGGGCGAGAAGGACGAAGCCCCGATGCTCTACAACGGCGAGCGCATCGGCGACGGCAGTCCTCCGGCGGTCGACATCGCCGTCGATCCGGTCGACGGGACGACCCTGACGGCCAAGGGCCGGGGCAACGCGGTGGCGGTCATCGCTCTCTCCGAGCAGGGCACCATGTTCGATCCGGGCCCGTGCGTCTACATGGAGAAGATCGCCGTCGGACCGGCGCTGGTCGGTGTCTGCAGCCTCGAGATGACCCCCACCGAGAACCTGAAGGCGGTGGCGGCGGCCAAGCAGAGCCGCGTCACCGACATCACCGCCGTCATCCTCGAGCGGGACCGTCACGACGATCTCATCGCCGAGGTGCGTGAGGCCGGCGCCCGCATCCGCCTCATCCCCGACGGCGACGTGGCCGGGGCCATCTCCACCGCCTGGCCCGACTCGGGCGCCGACATCCTCTTCGGCATCGGAGGCACCCCCGAGGGCGTGATCGCCGCAGCGGCGCTCAAGTGCATGGGCGGTGAGCTGCAGGGTCGACTGTGGCCCCGCAACGACGAGGAGCGCGCCACGGCGGTGGCGGCGGGCTACGACCTCTCGATGGTGCTCGGCACC
>DATDIY010000364.1:0-3232 GCA_036520815.1 Acidimicrobiales bacterium | reverse complement strand
CTACCAGCGCGCCGGCGCTCCCCGGTCGGCACCCGAGGCGGCACCCCACACGACGTCGAGCGCCGAGGCGACCTGGGAGGGCCGCTCCGCCACCACGCTCACCAGGATCCCGGGGCCGTCGAGGACGAGCGCGGCCACCTTGACGGTGTCCGGGCTGAGGCCCCCCCGCCCGATGCCCTCGGCCGACTCCACGAGGCGTTCGAGATCGAGGGCCTCCCCCACCAACAGCAACGACCCCACGGCACGGGCCGCCCCGATGCCGGCGGGGCCCAGCGAGTCGGGCCACCGCCCGCCCATCGCCGTCTCGCTTCGGAGCAGCGGCAACCCGGCGAGCTCCACGTCGAGGCGTTGGCGCAGGGAGCCGCCAGGCTCGCCGTGGCGGCCGAGGACGACCTCCTCCCGCCACACGAGGGTGGCGTCGGCGGCGAGCCGGGCGCGCGTCCGCGCCCGGTGGTCACAGCCCCGTACGAGGATGATCGGTTGGGGCCGCATGACGAGGGTGGCCCCCTGCTCGAGCTCGAGATCGGTGTCGAGTGTCGAGTGGTCACCGAAGGGCCCGGGCTGGGCGAGCATCGCCGCCACGCTGGCCAGGTTCAGTCGGGCCCCGGCCCCGACCCGTACGCCGAGCGCGAGCCGGTCGCCGCCGAGCGGGCCGGCTCCACTGCCGACCAGGTGCACGCCGTCGAGGGTGGCGCGCAGGGTCAGCGGCGGGGCCGAGTGCAGGCGGCGCACGACGTCGCGACCATCGACGCGTTCGACCTCGACATGGGCGTGGGCCTCCACCGGCTCGGTGCTCCCGTCCCCGCTCAGGCCACCGGCTGCCAGACCCGCAACTGCGAGCGGATCCAGTCGGCGATGGGGGTGGCGAGCGGATCCTCCCGCAGCGACACGAGCATGGTGGGTCGCTCGCCGCGCATCCGCCCGGCGTCGTCGCGCATCACGTCGAGGCTCGAGCCGACCATGTCGGCCAAGTCGGTCTTGTTGATGACGAGCAGGTCGGCGCCGGTGATGCCGGGCCCGCCCTTGCGGGGCACCTTGTCGCCGCCGGCCACGTCGATCACGAAGATCTGGACGTCGACGAGGGCCCTGCTGAAGGTGGCGGTCAGGTTGTCGCCGCCGCTCTCGACCAACACCACGTCGGGAGCGAACCGCTGCTCGAGGCCCTCGATGGCGTCGACGTTCTCGCTGATGTCGTCACGGATGGCGGTGTGCGGGCAACAGCCGGTGCGGACCCCGACGATGCGCTCGGGATCGAGCACCGCCTTGCGCTCGAGGATGGCGGCGTCCTCGGTGGTGAACACGTCGTTGGTCACCACCACCACGCTGTGCTCGCCGGCGAACGCCCGGCACAGGCTGGCGACCAACTCGGTCTTGCCCGCGCCGACAGGGCCTCCGATCCCGACGCGGAGGGGCGCGCCGGTGGGCGGATGGCGGTGGTCGTGGTCGGGTCCGTGATGTGCACCCATGGGGTCCTCCTGGCGGATGGTCGTGTCGGGGTCAGGTGACGAAGAGGCGAGGCGGGAGTCGAAGCGGATTGGTGGACGCGAATGCCGGAGCTGACCGAGGGTCAGGTCACGAACAAGCGCGGATCGAGGCGTCGGTGCTGCACGGCGGCGATCTCGAGCAGCGGACCGGTGCCGGCGGGGAGCTCATCGAGGGGGCCGGCGGCGGCGGTGAGGGCCTCCACGACGAGGATCTCGATCAGCCCACCCAGGCGCACGCTCAGCGCGGCCACCTCGAAGGGGTCGAGGCCCAGCAGCCGCACGGCCGCCTGGGCCGGCATGGTGGCAGCGTGGTGGAACGAGAGCAGGGCGGCGTCCTCGGCCCCGAGGCGGGCGGCGACGGCCACGGCCCCGAGCGCGACCGACTGGTGGGCGCCGGTCGGGAAGAGATCGGCCACCAACGCCAGCTCCGACGCGGGCCAGCACCGGGCCGCGACCCGGACCAGCTGGCGACCGAGACGGCGCGACGCCTCCCGAAGGGGCGGCGCCGGGATCCGGACCTGCGCTTCGCGGTCGAGCTGGCGCAGGACGGCGTCGGCGGCCAGCCCCTCGAGCGGATCCTCGAGGCGCACCACGGTCGCGGCGGTGACGGCGGCGTCGACCAACCCGGTCGTGCGCAACCGCCCTGCCACGAACGCCTCGAGCGACTCGACGTCGATGACCCGGCCGTCGGCGACGGCGGACTCGACCCCGCCGGAGTGGGCGTGCCCACCGACCGGGAAGCGGCCGTCGCCGAGGGTCATCAGGGCGAGCAGCGAACGGGAGGTCGGATCCACGGTCGCCACGCTCAGAACAGGAAGTAGCGCTGGGCCATCGGGAGCTCCGTGGCCGGATCGGCCTCGACCAGGTCGCCGTCGATGGTGACGGCGAAGGTGTCGGGGTCGACCTGCACGTCGGGGCGAGCGGCGTTCTCGGGCATGTCGTCCTTGGTGAGACGGCGGCAGTCCTGCACCGCCACCAGCCGCCGCTGGAGCCCGAGGTGATCGGCGAGATCGGTGGTCTCGAGGGCGAGGGGGGCGACGAAGGCCACGCTCGTCGCCGCCGCCACCGGCGGCGCGGCGCCGAACATGGGGCGGGGCAACACCGGCTGGGGGGTGGGGATCGAGGCGTTGGCGTCACCCATCTGGGCCCAGGCGACCACGCCCCCCTTCAGCACGGCGTGCGGGCGGACGCCGAAGAAGCGCGGGTCCCAGAGCACGAGGTCGGCCAGCTTCCCCGCCTCCACGGAGCCCACCTCGGCGTCGAGGCCGTGGGCCACGGCGGGGCAGATCGTGTACTTGGCCACGTAGCGACGGGCCCGGTGGTTGTCGGCGGGCCCGTCCCCGCTGAGGGTCCCCCACCGGCCCTTCATCACGTGCGCGGTCTGCCAGGTCCGCAGCACCGTCTCCCCGATGCGGCCCATGGCTTGCGAGTCCGACCCGATCATCGATATGGCGCCGAGGTCGTGGAGGAGGTCCTCGGCCGCGATCGTCGAGGGCCGGATGCGGCTCTCGGCGAAGGCGAGGTCTTCGGGGATCGTCGGGTTGAGGTGGTGGCAGACCATGAGCATGTCGAGGTGCTCGTCGACGGTGTTGACCGTGTGGGGCCGGGTCGGGTTGGTCGAGGAGGGCAGCACGTACGGCTCTGCCACCACGGTGATGATGTCCGGGGCGTGTCCGCCCCCGGCCCCCTCGGTGTGGTACGTGTGGATCGTCCGCCGGGCGATGGCGGCGAGGGTGCTCTCCACGTAG
>DATDIY010000363.1:0-30772 GCA_036520815.1 Acidimicrobiales bacterium | reverse complement strand
GGGGTGGCGCGGAGGTGTCGAGATCGCCTGGCCAGGCGACGTCGACGCGGCTGCGCCACCCACGCCGATCATGGAGCTGTGTCGCTCCGCGAGCACAGCCCCATGAGAGTGCGGACATCCGGCAACGACGCGATCGAGTTGCACATCCCGACGATCACCTCGAGCCGCTCAGCAGGGAGCATCCGGCCTGCACATTCTCGGAACTTCCCTGAGAGCTCGCTCTCGGTGAGCGGGTCCTCCGGCGAACCGTGAGCGACCGTGACCGTGGCCTCGAGGCGCTCACCGGTGCGCAGCAGCACCGATACCCGGCTGTACGGACCGGCTGCTGCTGCCTCGCCGTCTGCGCGGTGGGCCCGCACCCGCGCGACAAGTTGCTGCGCTTCAGGGCGGGCCACCCTCTCGTCGGTGAAGTCGTCGATCCCGGCCTGGTGGTCCAGGACGATCACGGCGAGGGCATAGCCGAGGCTGAACCGGGCCTGGTTGGCGTCGACCGGGTGCTGGTACGGCAGCATGTCGATCAGGTAGCCGTTGAGCTCGACGTCGATCGCCTCGATCTCATCCGCCGCCGTGGGCCGGTGGCGAAGCAGCTGCATCAGCGCGTCCTGCGCCCAGTGTGCGGCGGCGCAGGACGAGTGGAGGCGCAGCCACGAGGAACTGTGCGCGAGCTCCCAACGACCCAGCCCTTCGAGGATCCCCTGTGGGTCTGCCCCCGGAGCAAGCAGGTCGATGACTCCGTGCGGTCCGTCGAGGATGCCGGGGTCCGCAGTGAACCCATCGGCGGCGAGCTCCGCTGCGGCCACGCCGTGCAGAGCCGCCCATCCGGCGTGGAGCCACTTGGCGTCGGTGCCACGATTGCGCAGCATCCCTCCCATCGACGACGCGGCGATGCCGATGGCGTGGCAGGTCTTGCTGGCGTCGAGGTCGTGAAGTCGGGCCGCAGCAGCGGCGACACCGAGGGTCGTCTGGAACCCCTCGTTGTGCCACCCGGCGTTGAGGAGGGTGTGACCGGACGACGTGTTGCACGGCGCGGACGTGCGAGCCGTGAGCTCCCAGCCCACGAGCCAGGCCAGCACGACCTCGGCTCCACTGCGACCCAGTGCCTCCCCGACGGCCAGGGTTGCCGCGGTGAGCGGGTTCGAGGGATGGCCGCTGAAGGGTGCGGCATCGTCGAACTCGAGGATGCCACCCGCCGTGGCGTTGGCGAGCGCAGCGAACGACGGACTGGTCCTCAGGTCGGTGCCGACGACCGACGCGATGGGCACCGCTCCCTGCCTGGCGATCCAGGCCCTCAGTCGTTCGGCCGTCGGCTCGCGGACGCCTCCCAGCTGGACGCCGAGCGAGTCGAGCAACCGCTCCTCGACACGACGGACAGCGAGAGCCGGCACGTCATCGAAATCGGCCCCGGCGATCCACTCGGCGAGCTCCTCGGTGACCGACGAACTCGCGCCCGGGGTCACGTCGTGGCGGAGGTCGCCCACGGCAGCCGGTACAGCTCAGCCGCGTTGCGCCACGTCATCTGCGCCGCCTCGTCGGCGGGCACGTCCTGCAGCTGCCGGGCGATGAGCTCCTGGGTGTCGGGCCAGCTCGAGTCGGTGTGGGGATAGTCGGTCTCGAACATGATCCGGTCGACCCCGATGTCGTGGCGGAGAGGCAGGAGCCGATCGTCGGAGAACGTCGTGTACCAGAAGGTCCGATGGAGCAGCTCGACGGGGTCGTCGTCGCCGAAGTGCTTGTGGACCCCGTACCGCTCGCTGTACTGGATTCGGTCGATCATCATCGGCACCCAACCGATGCCGCCCTCGGAGAGGGCGACCTTGAGCTTCGGGAACCGGGTGGGGATGTGGGCGTAGAACCAGTCGGCGCACGCCGACATGCCATTGATGGGGAACAGCACCGACAGGGCGTAGATCGAGTCCGGGCTGGGCACGACCGTCTCCGATGACGAGCCCACGTGGAGGTTGATCACCGTCTCCGTCTCTTCGCAGGCCCGCAGGAACGGATCCCAGTGCGGCTGGTGGATCGACGGCAGCCCGAGCTTGTACGGGTTCTCGCTGAAGCTCACCGAGGTGAAGCCGCGAGCGGCGTTCCGCTCGATCTCGGCAGCCGCGACCTTCGGGTCGTGGAACCAGGTGATCTGACAGGGGATGATCCGGTCGGGGTACGGCGACACCCACTCCTCGTGGACGAAGTCGTTGTACGCCCGCATCGATGCCAGACCCAGCTCGCGATCCTTCATGCGCATGAAGACCTGGCCGGCGAAGCCGAACGGCGCCGACGGGAAGTTGAGCGATGCCACGACCCCGTTGATGTCCATGTCACGAACCCGGTCGTGGACGTTCCACGTCGCCGGCCGGATCTCTTCGAACGTCACCGGCCCGTAGTAGCCCGCTCCCGGCTCCCATGTCTGGATCGCCTCCGACCCGAGCAGCGGGACCTTGAGATCCTCGAAGACCCACCAGTCGGCGCCGTCTTCGCGAGCGACCCTCGGGGCCCTGTCCGCGAAGGCCTTCGGAAGCCGTCCCTCGAACGCGTGAGGCGCCTCGATCAGGTGATCGTCGACCGACACCACCTTGTGATGGACCTGGCGTGGCGTCGGCTCGCGCCGCGGTCGCAGCTCGCCCTTGTCCCCGCCCGAGTTCTTGAGGAGCTCGATGAGATCGGCCATTCGCGCTCCTCAGACGAGCCGGAGCTCGGACACCGTCGGGGCGATGCGCTGCACGACCTGGTCGAGTGCGCTCCGATCGACGTTCGGGTAGGCACGGAAGAAGTTGCTCTCCAGGTACGGCAGCATCCGGTCGGCTTCAAGGCCGCCGAAGATCGTGCGGTACGCGTCCTCCACCGGGATCACCGGGAGCTGGAAGAACGGGGGCTGACCCTCGGGTACCGGGTCGGGGAAGCCGTACACCGGCCACCAGCCCTCGTCGTGGCCGAGGTCGGCCCCCCAGATGGCGTTGGGAATCGCCGCGAATCCGTCGCCTTCGAACTCGTCGGTCCGCTGGTTGATCGAATGGGTGACGAAGCAGTGGTCGTTCCAGTAGTCGGTGGGCCGCTTGGTGAAGTCGACCCGTCGGGGCACGTCGCGCGACGCCTGCATGTCGGGCCACCAGTCGAAGATGTGCTCCAAGCCGGCGAGGAAGGGCGTGACCCACTCCAGCCCGGCCTCGGTCATCACGTGGCGGAGCTTGGGGAAGCGCTCGAAGACTCCACCCATGATGAAGCACCTCGTGGGGCGGAGGTGGTACTGCCCGCCCATGCCGTCCGCGTTGTAGATCATCCACTGGACCTTCGGATCCTCACCCAGGTAGTCGGGGTAACCCCGGCCGATGTGCACGACGACGGGCAGGTCGAGGTCGCAGCAGAGCTCCCAGAGCGGGTCGTACCGGGGGTGGTGGTACAGCGGCATGTTGTACTCCAGCGGCAGCATGATGCCGGTGGTCAGGCCCTCGTCGTAGGCGCGCTCGATCTCGTCGGTCGCCCACACCACATCGTCGAGGGTTCCGAGGATGGTGGCACCGCGGAGCCGGGCCGGGTCGGTCGAGCAGAACTCGGCGAGCCAGCGGTTGTAGGCCCGGGCCCCGGCCCGCACCAGCTCCGGCGGGTACTTGGCGGAGCCTCCAGCGCCCTCGACGGCGGCGTTGGCAAGGCCCGAACCCCACGGAGGATCGTTCATGCTCTGGTCGTCGGGAAGGAGCAGCTCGCAGGCGACCATCGACTGGTCCATGGCCTTCAGACGGAGGTTCGGATCCCACGTGACGGCCGTGCCGTGCTCGGGATCGAACCCCTCGGTGCCCCAGAACTTCGAGTTCTTCTCAGCGGGGAAGAACGAGCTCTCGGACTGAGGCGCCCACCGGTACAGGTGGTGCTCGTAGAACTGGTCGAACATGCCGTGCAGACGCTTCGGGAGGTAGTCCCGGTACACGCCGGTCGGCGGTCCCACGTGACCGTCGGCCGACGCCAGGCACACCTTGTGATCGGAGATCTGCTGGTTGGACACCGTTCCCCCTCGTACCAGCCGGCTTGCCGGCTCAACGATGTTTTGCTATCACATAGTTAGCGTTCGTATGATAGGTACCGCCGGGGGCGACCGTCAATCTGCGACCGTCGATGCGAGGGCGCCGGGGAGTGCCCATCGGACCAGCAGGGAGCGACGGGCCTCACCGGTCCGTCCGGGGGAGCGGAGTCGGCTATGGATGTCATCGTCGGAGCAGGTTCCGGGCTGGGCGCCGCAGTCGCCGTCGCGCTCGCCGGGCGGGGCGCACTGCTCCTGGCCGACAGGGATGGCGAGGCCGCCGAGCGCGTCGCCCGAGAGCTTCCGGGCGCCGAGGCGACGGTGTGCGACCTCACCTCGGACGCCGACGTCGAGGCCCTGGCCGGCCGGATCGACCGGCTCGACGCCCTGGTCGTCACCGCCGGCCTCGGCCCCACCATGGGGCCAGGCCCGACGATCCTCGACGTGAACCTCACCGGGACGGCCCGCCTCCTCGAAGCCCTCGACAGCAAGGTCGGATCTGAGACGGTCGCGGTGCTGTTCGCCTCCGTCGCCGCCTACATGGCACCTACGGATACCGCAGTGCTCGCCGCGATCGACGCCCCGTTGGCCCCGGACCTCGGCGCCGCGCTGACCGCGGCCGGTGTCGACATCGACGATCCCGGTGCGGCCTATTCGTGCGCCAAGCTCGGCGTAGCCCGCCTCACCCGGCGCCTCGCGGTCGCGTGGGGCCCGCGTGGGGCACGGGCGGTGTCGATCTCACCGGGCATCATCGATACGCCCATGACCCACCACATGTTCACCGTCCCGGGGGGTGAGGAGATGACCCTCGAGCGCATCAGCCACGCGCCGCTGGCGAGGCTGGGTCGCCCCGAGGAGATCGCGGCCGTCGCCGCCTTCCTGTGCTCCCCTGGCGCCTCATTCGTGACAGGGGTCGACCTGCTGGTCGACGGCGGCGCGATCGCCGCGGACGAGGTCGCCGCCGCGGCGGTCCGGTGACGGTCACTTCCAGGACGTTTCCTACCTAACAGTCTACGTATCAACGAGTTTCCGGGCCCTGCACGGGCCGGTTCGTACAAGGGGGTCAGAGGGATGAGCGTCATCGATGTCGATCCGGAGCTGTTGAAGCGCAGCGCCGACGCGGCACTCCATTCGGCGGAGCAGGCGGCGGTGCACCTGCAGGCCGAGTTCGTCGACGAGCTCGACGGGCTCATGGACACGCTCGTCGCGGAAGGCCCGTACGCCTACACCCAGATGTGGAAGCTGGCGGTCGAGCCCGACGGCTCTGTGAGCTTCCCCATCACCACCACCAGGGACGGCATCCGCGACGGCTACGGCGAGCTCCACGAGTTGATGGCGACCGCGACCTGGGAGTCGATGGTCGAGGTCCGCGGCGAGTGGTACACGTTCCACGAGGGCACGGGGACGGGGTGGGACAAGAGCAGTGGCGCCTTCCTCGATGGCGTCGGCACCTCGATCCTCCTGCTCCCCGTCAGCACGGCGAAGGGCATCACCGGTGAGCTGGTCTGGAACCGGATGCCGGGGATGGCCCTCGGCCGAGGCGCCGACGCCAACCCCGCCCCGTTCGGGTCCGACGGCGAGTTCGCTGCACGGCGGGCCCTGCTGGCCCAGCACGACCGCTTCCTGGAGGCACTGCGGGCCGGCGACGTCGACGCCGTGCTCGAGGTCCTCAGCGTCGACGCCCAGTCCGCCGTGCGCGACTACGTCGACGACACCGGCACCCTCGTCGCCCTCGACGGCGCCGCCGCCCACCGGGCTCACTTCGACGCCTTCTTCGCGCGGTACCGGGTCGAAGCCGTCGACCTGCTCCATCGGGTCGTCGCCGACTGGTACGTCTTCGCGGAGGTCCGGTTCACGCTCTCCGACGGCGCTCGGACCGTCGCGTTCAACACCGCCGAGATGATCGCCCCGGGTCATGACGGGCGCCTGCTCGTCCGCATCGGGCACGGGACCGATCCCGCCTGACCCCCGAGCGGGATCGGTTCCGCCCCACGATGGACCTCGGTCGGAGCAACGTTGACGATCGCCCGGTCCGTGCATAAGATTCGGTCGCTAAATATCTGTAGACGTACAGTCTGGGGCGCGCCCTTGCCGGACCTGGTCCGACACGGCACGGACCTGGTCGGGCACGCACGCCGTGGGCGCCCGGGACAACGCTGGGGGGCGAGCGTCGCGGACCTCGGGACAGCCGGCCGCACACGCTGCCGGCGAGGTGTGCGGTCACCTTCCCCCACCGATCGCGCGGGAGCGCTGAGGGAGGAACTGGGGCACATGGGTTTCTTGGACGGCAAGGTGGCGGTGATCACCGGCGCAGGCTCGGGCATGGCCAAGGCGGCCACGCGGGTGTTCGTGCGGGAGGGGGCGAAAGTGGTCGCCGCCGACATCAGCGGAGCGCAGAAGGTCACCGCCGACGAGCTCGGCGCCGCCGTGCTCCCGGTGCGGTGCGACGTCACCAGCGAGGCCGACGTGGCTGCGCTCTTCGCCGCCGCGATCGACGGCTTCGGTCGGGTCGACTGCATCGTCAACGTCGCCGGTGTCGACTCGGCGATCCCGCTCGTCGATGTGACGATGGAGGACTACGACCGATTGATGGACATCAACGTGCGCGGAGTGTTCCTCGGGATGAAGCACGGCATCCCCAAGCTCATCGAGGCGGGTGGGGGCTCGATCATCAACTACTCGTCGATCGGGGGCCTCAACGCCTCGTTCACCACCAACGTCTACTCCGCGACGAAGGCAGCGGTGATCTCGCTCACCAAGTCGGCAGCGGGCGAGTACGGCGGCAACGGCATCCGCGCCAACGCCATCTGCCCCGGGTTCATCCGCACCGAAGGCATGGGCGCGACCACCGCTGACTACCCAGAGGTGTACGAGAAGGCCCCGCTGCACCGCATGGGCGAGCCCGACGAGGTCTCCGAGGTCACCGCCTTCCTGGCGTCCGACAGGGCGTCGTTCGTCACCGGCGCCATCATCCCGGTCGACGGCGGCGTCTCCGCCATGTTGGCCGTCTGATCGTCGACCGCCGACCACATCACGGGAGCCCCTCGATGACAGCCACCTCCACCTCCAGCGACCTGTTCTACGACCCCTACGAACGGTCCACCGCCCTCGATCCCCATCCGCTCCTGGCCCGCATGCGCGAAGAGGCGCCGATCTACCACAACGAGGAGCTGGGCTTCTACGCCGTCACCCGCTACGACGACGTCGAACGGGTCCTGGTGGCCCGTGAGCAGTTCATCTCCAGTCGAGGGGCGACGCTCAACGTTCTCCTGGCCGACATGCAGCTCCCCCCCGGCACCCTGGTCATGGACGACCCGCCGATCCACACGATCTACCGCGGACTGATGTCACGGATGTTCACCGCTCGTCGCGTGAGCGGCCTCGAGGACAGCATCCGTGCGTACTGCGCCGAGCTGCTCGATCCGCTGGTGGGTACGGGCGGGTTCGACCTTGTCCGCAACCTCGGTGCGCCGGTCCCGTTCAAGGTCATCAGCCTCCTCGTCGGGATCCCCGAGGACGACAAGGAGTTCGTGCGAGGCCGACTCGAGTCGTTCCACACCGATGAGATCACCGTCGACGAGATCCTCGGCGGATCAGTGTTCGGCGACTTCATCGACTGGCGGGTGGAGCACCCTTCGGACGACATCATGACGACGCTGATGAATGTCGACTTCACCGACGAGACCGGCACCGAGCGTCGACTCACGCGCGAGGAGCTCCTCGCCAACATCAACAACGTCACCCTCGCCGGGCTCGACACGACGAAACGCCTGATCGGGTGGGCCGGCAAGATCCTGGCCGAGCACCCCGAGCAGCGTCGGGCCCTGGTCGAGGATCCGTCGCTCATCCCGAATGCGGTCGATGAGCTGCTCCGCTACGAACCACCGATGCTCCAGCTCTGCCGCTACGTCGCCAGCGACGCCGAGTTCCACGGGGTGACGGTGCCCGAGGGCAGCCCCTTGCTCGCCATCACGACGGCCGCCAACCGGGACCCGGCGCACTTCGAGGCTCCGAACCACTTCGACGTCCGCCGCACCGGCGCCCACCACTTCTCCCTCGGCTTCGGCACGCACTACTGCCTCGGCCAGGCCCTCGCCCGGCTCGAGGCCAGGGTGATGCTCGAGGAGCTGTTGGCCCGCTTCCCGGAGTGGGACATCGACGAGGAGGGAGCGGTGTTCACCCACGACGACCTGCGGGGCTGGGCCTCGCTGCCGATCGTCACGCCGTGAGGAGTTGGCTGTGAGCGACGAGCAAGGCGTGTTGGAGGTCCCCGCGCGCCGGATCCCGGTTCCGCGATCTGTGAGCCCCGAGGCGCAGGCCATGCTGGCGGCGGGCCGGTTCGTGGAGGAGGTCGACCAGCCACCGGTCGACGACCACGACGCCTGGAGAGCGTTCATCGCCGAGGGCGAGCAGTCGATGGCCGCGGTGGCAGCGCGCGCCGAGGCCTACGACGTCGCCGTCGAGGAGATCGACATGGACGGCGTGTGCGTGTTCGTGTGCACGCCCGGGGGCGTCGAGGCCGCGGACCCGCGCCGGTTCCTCGACATCCACGGAGGTGGACTCGTGGGTGGCGCCGGACCCCTGTGCCGGGCGATGGGGATCATCGCCGCCAACCGCATGCGGGTGCAGACCTGGAGCGTCGACTACCGGATGCCCCCCGATCACCCGTACCCGACACCGCTGGACGACTGCGTGGCGGCGTACCAGCTGATGCTCGAGGAGAGCCGCCCAGCCGACATCGTCGTCGGTGGCGAGTCAGCCGGCGGGAACCTGGCGGCGGCACTCGTGCTGCGGGCACGCGACGAGGGTCTGCCGCTGCCGGCCGGAGTCGTCCTCATCACCCCCGAGCTCGACCTGACGGAGTCGGGCGACTCGTTCCAGACGAACCTCGGGGTCGACAGCGTCCTGGTGGGCAGCCTTCTGCCGTCGAGCCGGCTCTACGCCGGAGGCCACCCTCTCGAGGACCCGTACCTCTCCCCGCTCTTCGGGGACTTCACGAAGGGCTTTCCCCCCACGCTCCTCACGGCGGGCACCCGCGATCTCTTCCTCTCCAACGCCGTGCGCATGCATCGCGCCCTCCGACGCGAGGGGATCGAGGCGCACTTGCACGTCAAGGAGGCGGCGCCCCACAGCGGCTTCTTCGGCATGGCCCCCGAGGACGCCGAGATCGATGAAGAGATCCGGGCCTTCGCCGGCTCCAGGTGGTCCTCACCCGGCTGATCCGGCGGACTGTGCCGAGTGCCGGCCTCAGCTAGACGAGGCCCAGGTCGCCGACGGTCGGGCAGACCCGCTCGGCGACCGGAGCGAGGGCGTCGAGGTCGATGCTCGGGTAGGCGCGCACGGCGTTGTCCTGGAGGTAGGGAACGACCGTCGAGACCGGTAGGCCACCGAGGACCGTCCGCATGGCGTCGGCCGGCGACGCCGCCTCAGGTAGCGGGTAGAACACGCTGGGGAGGTTCTCGGGGACCGGAGACGGAAGCCCGAACGTGGGCCACCATCCCTCGAGATGTCCGATGTCGGATCCGAACATCATGTTCGGGACGGTGCCGAAGGCGGGCGCTTCGAACTCGCTGCGCTTCTGGCCGATCGAGTGGGTGACGAAGCAGTGCTCGGCGAAGTACTCGGAGGGCTTCATGCTGTAGTCGACCCGCCGAGGCACGTCGCGCTGGGCCTCGGCGCGCATGCCCGGCCACCACTCGAGGATCGCGTCGTAGGCCCCGACCATCGGTGCGGCCCACTCGACGCTGGCCTCGGCGACGACGAGGCGCAACCTCGGGTTCCGCTCGAACACGCCGCCCAGAATCATCGACCAGACCGGGCGCAGGACGCCCCAGCCCTCGAGCGTGTACATGTACAGCTGCACCCTCGGGTCCTCACCGAGGTAGCTCGGGTAGCCCCGCCCGATGTGGCTCACGACCGGCAGGTCGAGCTCGGTCAACACCTCCCACAGCATGTCGTACCGGGGATGGTGGTACATCGGCAGGTAGTACTCGAGCGGGAGGAGCACGCCCGTGCGCAGACCGGCCTCGTAGGACCGGTGGATCTCGTCGATGCACCAGACGAGGTCGTCGAGCGTCCCGAGCGTGGTGAGCCCACGCAGCCGGTTCGGGTCGGTCGAGCAGAAGTCGGCCAGCCATCGGTTGTAGGACCGGGCCCCGGCTCGCACGAGCTCGGGCGGGTAGTCCAGCGCTCCTTCGGGGCCGTCGACCATGGCGTTGGCCAGACCGGCGCCGAACGGCGGGTCGTTGTCGTTGGTGTCGTCGGGCAGCACCACGTCGCAGGCCACCATCGCCTGGTCCATCGCCTTCAACCGGAGCTGTGGATCCCAGGCGACCGAGGTCCCGTGCTCGGGATCGAAGCCTTCGGCCTGGCGGAACTTGACGTTCATGTCCGGCCCGTAGAACGAGGTGCTCTTGACGGCCGACCACCGCGAGACGTGACGAGCCTCGAACTCGTCGAACGCGGGGTGGAGCCACTTCTCGAGGTAGTCCTTGTACACCTCGGTGGGCGGACCGACGTGCCCGTCCCCCGAGATCACGCAGATCCGTTCCTCTGACGTCGACATGGCCATGTCCCCCCGGCGAGCTGGTTGAGCGCAATCGTACCGCGCCCCGACAGTAGTACGCCACCGTACTTTCAGGCTTCGAGATGTCTCAGGACGAGGAGAGCAGCGCGGCGTAGCAGTGGGGACCATGGGCCACCGTGAACACCGAGACCTCAGCTCCCGGCACCTGCCGGGCACCGCACTCGCCCCGGATCTGGCGTACGGCCTCGATGCAGTGGCTCGCGCCGTGCCGGCGTCCCAGGTTGCACACGCCTCCATCGGTGTTCACGGGGAGGGACCCACCGAGGCTGGTTGCGCCGGATTCGACGAAGGGACCGGACTCGCCCCTGCCGCAGAAGCCGAGCGCCTCGAGCCAGCTGAACGTGATCACGGAGAACCCGTCGTAGAGCTGCGCGCAGTCGACGTCGCCCGGAACGAGATCGGTGCGAGACCAGAGCTGCTCGGCACACGGGACCACCGAGGTGGCGAGGATGTCCGGGAGGTACTCCCACGAGGTCCCGGTCGTCGCCATGGCCGCGGCCTCGACATAGACCGCGGGCTTGCGCCACTGCGACGCCCGCTCCTCGGTCGTGAAGATCACGGCGCTACTGACGTCGCACGGGTAGTCGCAGTCGAGCAGCCGCACCGGGCGGCTGATCCAGCGGGATGCGAGGTAGTCGTCGACGGTGATCGGCTCCCGGAGCAGGGCCTCCGGGTTGAGGCTCGCGTTGTGGCGCTGCGACACCTGCTGGAGTCCGAACTGCTCCTCGGTGGTGCCGTACTCGGCCATGTGCCGCTGCATGGTGAGCCCGGCCACCATGCCGGGTCCGGGTGCCCCGTAGGGAGCGGCGAACTGGAAGTCGCCCGCGAACCCACGCGGGATCACCGGCGCCTCCCCTCCTGGCGCGAGGCGATGCTTCGTGCGGCACGGGTGGATCACGATGCAGGTGTGGCACATCCCGGATGCCACCGCGGCGATGCCAACCATGGAGAGATCACCGAAGTTGTTCGGGACCCCGGCGAAGAAGGCAGCGGGGGTGATGCCGAGCATGTGCGCGGCAGCCCGCTCGTTCATCGCGCTCTCGGGCGATTCCCCCCACGGCTCCGGCTGGTCGAACGACCGCAGGCAGATCCCGTCGATGTCCGTTGGGCCCATGCCCGCGTCGGCCATCGCCGCAAGCGCAGACTGCGCGGTGAGCTCCTTGTAGCTGAGGTCGGTGCTTCGACCGGCCTCCGAGTACCCGACCCCGACGATGGCGACTCGCACTTCGGACCGCTTGCGTCTCAGGAGAAGTCGCCGGCCTGGTGCCGAAGCTGGGCCAGGAGGTCGAAGAGGGTCTTCAGCTCGCCCTTCGACCACGGCATGGCCGAGAAGACATCGTCGACGATGATCGTGGTGGCCTTCTCCACGATCGCCCGGCCCGCGGGCGTGATCGTGGCGAGGGTGACCCGACGGTCGCCATCGGGTCGAGTGCGGCGCAGGAGGCCTTGCTTCTCCAGACGATCGACGACGCTCGTGATGGTCGCGGGCCGCACCTGGAGCCGCTCGCTGATCTTGCCGAGTGGCAACTCGCCGGTCGGTGAGAAGTAGAGGAGACCGAGCGCCTCGAAGCGGGTGTAGGTGAGGTCGAGCGGACGCAGGGCGGTATCGATCATCGTCGACAGGAGGCGGCGGCTCCGGACGATCGACGCCACGACCGACATCACCTCGGGGTCACCCCAGCCGTGCTCGACCCATGACTGGCGGCTGTGCTCGATCGGATCGGTGTCAGCCGCAGATTCGCCCGTCTTCCGCTGGCCGCCGGAGAGCGCTGACCCCGACTTTGGCTGGCTCGGCTTGCTCATGCTGCGCTCCCTGACGTTCTGACGTCGAACCAACGTAGCAGTCGGGTCAGCTCGTCCAGATGCTCAACTTCGTCCACGATCGAGAGCACACGGTAGAGGGCGTCGGACGCGTGCGCGTCGAGCACGCCGTCGGTCAGCGCGTCGAACTTCGTGCGCACGTCGGCGTCGGTCGCCACACAAAGACCAGCTTCGTCGTAGGGGAACGTCGAGGTCTCGGACAGGACCCGGCCGTCGGTGAGTTCGATCCGAACGTGGGTGGCGTTGATCAGGCCCGCGGCTCCGCGACCCAGCTCCGGGTCAGCCACGACGGAGACGCGTGCGATCAGCGGGGCCCATCGGCGCCCGCGCAGGGTGGACTCGGAGTACACCGACTGGTCGATCCCCCCGTCGAGGAGCACGTTCGCCAATGCGTACGGGAGACTGTGGTCGGCCGACTCCCGGCTGGTGGGCGCCCATCGCTCGCGCTGATCGCCTCGCCCGCCACCGACGTAGAGCCAGGTGTCGGGCGTGGTCCGCACCACGACCCGATCGATCTCGTCCGGGTCCAGATGGGCGCGCAGCGACAGGGCGGCATGGACGCCGCTCTGGATCTGGAAGCAGCCCGGGAACAGCTTCAGGCTCCCCCTTTCGATCGCCGACTGCCCCGCCATCGAACCGACGTCGACGGCGACCGGGTCGATCGCAGTGTCGAAGAGCCCCCGAGGGCCCTCGAACGGCGCACTCGGCGCGGTGACCCCTTCGCGCGCGAGGCGCGCCGCGAACGCGCCCGCCATGCAGGCATAGGCCGTCGCAGAGCTACGCCACTCCGAGCTGGGGTCCTCGCGGGTCGCCCGCAGCGGGATGTTGGGCACGAGCGCCATCGAGATGGCGTTGGCGGCGGCGGCGCGTTCGAGACCGAGGACCGCGGCAGCCCCGGCAGCAGTGCCGACCGAGAAGTAGAGCCCCCCATCCCACGGGAGCTCCCGGATCGGAGCGGCATCGGCGAGCGCGGTGGCCACCTCGTAGGCCACGTAGATGCCACGGAGGAGATCGGCGCCTGTCGCTCCGGCGCTCTCGGCCAACGCCAGCTGGGCGGCCACCATGTCCGAGGGGTGACCGGAAGGTCCGAAGTCGTTGAAGTCCAGGCACCGGTTGAGCGAACCGTTCACGAACCCGGCGAGCTCAGGGGTGGTCAGGGTCGGCCGACCGTAGACCGAAGCGCCCCCCGCCACATCCACGCCAGTGGTCACCCGCATCAACTTCGCCGCCATGGGGCTCTGGAGGCCCCCGGCACCGCAGGCGACCGTGTCGATCAGGTGGCGCTTCGTCAGCTCGAGCGCCCGCGACGGGATGGTCGACGTCTTAGTCTCGACCGCGAAGGTCACCAGTGATTCGAGCGTCTGGTCCACGGCTGGGCTCCGGTCGACGTACGGCAGTTAGTATGGTTTGGAAACGTTACGGTCGATAGTATCTGGCGGCAACGAGCCGACGACCTGTGTCGGCGAGGGGGGATGGCAGTGAAGTTCCTGACGCCGATGCCTGGGCTGATGCGCTACCCCCCGAACCAGTTCGATGGCGGACCGTCTGACTGGCAGACCCGGATGACCTGCAGCGAGTTCCAGCTCGTGGCCCGCACGATCGATGACCTCGGCTTCGACGCAGTCAGCGTGTCGGAGCACCTGGTCCTGCCGGTGGACCTCGTACCGACCATGGGCTCCCACTGGCCGCACGCACTCACCGCGATGGCGTTCCTCGCCGGCTGCACCACCAGGTTGCGGGTCAACTCCATGGCGATGGTCCTACCGAACCACCACCCGGTCGAGCTGGCGAAGTCGATCGCCACCCTCGACGTGCTCTCCGGGGGACGGGCCATGGCCACCTTCGGCGTCGGCATGGCACCCGGCGAGTCGGCTGCGATGGGCATGCCGTTCGGCCGGCGAGGTCGGGCGACCGACGAGTACGCCCGTGCGATGCACGTGCTGTGGACAGAAGATCGACCGTCGTTCGACGGGGAGTTCGTGCAGTTCTCCGACGTCGTGTTCGAGCCGAAGCCCCTCCAACGACCGCATCCTCCGCTGTGGTTCGCCGGGCGCTCCTTGATCTCGCTGCGAAGGGCGGCAGACCTCGGCGACGGGTGGGCCCCGTCGGGAGGCCTGTTGGGCAAGGGCCCGTGGTTCGAGAGCGACTCACAGCTGCCGGACCTGCTCGACGAGGTCGCCGAGCGGCGCGCCCAGTCGGGCAACGACCGGCCCTTCGACGTGTTCCTGGCGCTGGAGCAACCAGAGCTGGGCCCCGACCACACGATGCTGCCCCCGCGATTCGCTCCGAGCTCCGCCGCGCAGATCCTCGACGAGATCGGTCGCCTCGAAGCACTCGGTGTGACCTGGACGATGGTCACCCGCCCGGGCGACCCCGCGACGACCCTCGAAGGACACCTCGACGACCTGCACTGGCTGGCGGACGAGATCCTCGCCGCCTGCCGCTGATCCCCACCAAGAGGAGCACCATGAAAGTCAATCTGGGCACACTGACCATCGCCAGTCCGGCGTTCGAGCACGGCGAACGGATCCCTGACCACCACACGATGGCCGGCGAGAGCGCGTCCCCAGCGCTCTCGTGGTCCGGGGTCCCGGAGGGAACGGTGAGCTTCGCTCTGCTCGCCCACGACCCCGACGCGCCGATGGTCGGGGGGTTCACCCACTGGATCCTCTGGGACATCCCGGCGGATGTGACCTCGCTCGAGGAGAACGACCAGAGGTTCACCTCCGCGGTCAACGCCATGGGCACGCCGGGCTGGTTCCCACCAGCCCCTCCCCCGGGCCACGGCGACCACTTCTACTACTTCCACCTCTTCGCCCTGTCGGGTACCCCTGAGCTCGACCCCGGCGTCGACGCCGACACGTTCCTGGCGGCGATCGAGGACCTCGTCATCGAGCAGGCTCGCCTCGTGGGCGTGTACAGCTCGGGCTGAGTCCGAGGAGCCGGTTTCGCCGACGCGATCCAGCGGGTGGCTCACCGCGGATGCGGGCGATCAGGTGGCTCGGAGGTCTGCCAGGAGGTGGTCCACCCGTGCCTGAGCACCGGCCAACGTGCCGTTCGGCGCCACGTGGACCCGGTTGTCCTCCACCGCTCTCAGGATGATCGCGGCCGCATCGGCCGCGGTCATCATGGGACCGCTGATGCTCGAGCCCCACTCGATGACGGCCTTCATCTCGGCCTCCGAGAGGTCCGCCGTCAGCCCGTTGTCACCGGAGGGACGGTTGCGGGAGGCATCCTGGATGCGCGTCTCGACCACTCCCGGGCAGACCACAGTCGCTCCGACGCCCGGCGCAACGAGGGACAGCTCGAAGGCGAGGGACTCGGTGAGCCCGACGACAGCGTGCTTCGACGCGACGTAGGGCCCGTGCCAGGGGGCGTTGGAGAGGCCCGCCATCGACGCGGTGTTGACGATGTGACCGGAGTTCTGCGCAACGAGGTGTGGCACGAAGGCGCGAATGCCGTTGATCACGCCCCCCAGGTTGACGGAGAGGACCCAGTCCCAGTCCTCGAGGGATGTCTCCCATGCCAGCCCGAGCGTCGTGACGCCTGCGTTGTTGCAGACCACATCGACACGCCCGAACCGCTCGATCGTCGTCGCTGCGAGTCCGTCCACCTCGCTCGGAGAACGCACGTCTGTCCGGACGCCGAGCGCCGCGACGCCGAGCGCGTCGATCGCGGCCGTGGCCTCACGCAGCGGCCCCGCCTCGACATCGGCGAGCACGACGTCGAGCCCCCTCTGCGCGTAGGCCTCAGCCAGCGCGAACCCGAGCCCGCTGGCGGCTCCTGTAACGACGGCGACCTGCCCCTTGGCGAAGTGCACGTGATCCCCTCCCGACGCTCGGTATGTCTGTCGTGGTTCCGGCCTGGACGGCGTGCGGCCGCACGCTCAACGTCGGAGAGAGGGGCCGACGGCGCTGCCGCCGGCCCCTCTCTCGCTCGCGTTCGGTCAGGTGTGGAGCGATCGATCAGCTGAACGTGCTGGCCTCGGGCTCCGACCAGTCACGGGTGTCCCCCGGCCAGCAGAGGAACGGCTTGTCGTCCGACGCCGGAGCAGCAACGGTGAAGGCACCGGACTCGACCTGCAGGATCGCGAAGCACCACGGGATGCTGCCATGGGTGGCGGGATCGTCCTGGGTGGGCGGCTGGTGCTGGCGCCCGAAGTCGAGGGGCGAGAGCATGCCGCCGGCCGTGTAGTCCTCGATGCCGTTGGTGGCGTCGATCACCGACTGCCGGGTGAACGGCGCACCGGCCGCCACCAGACCCTGGTAGGCCATGTCGGCGGCGATCCAGCCGTGCATGGCCACCTCCGTGGGCTGCGCGCCGGCCTTCTCCATCCACTCGGTGAACTGCTCGAGCGCCGTCCCTTCCGAGTTCGACTCGAGCGGTCGCAGCAGGGTCCCGACATAGTCCCCCTCGAAGAGGGTGGCGTTCGTGGCCATGAAGTCGGCGTCGTAGGAGTTGGTGTGGTACATGGGGACCTCGCCCATGCCCTGGCGCTCCATCTCCTGGGCCAGGGTCTTCATACCGTTGAGGTCGAGGCAGGCGAAGACGAAGTCGACGCCGGCGTTCTTCATGGCGGTGACCTCGGGGGCGACGCCGTTCGACATCCCGTACTGCAGGTTCACGTTGAGGTAGGCGACCTCGGCACCATTCAGCTCCGAGCTGTACAGCTCCACCGAGTCACCGGCGAACCTGGCGCAATCGGCACTCTGCCCGATGTCGTATCCGAGCGTGCCGACCTTGGTCGCTTCCGCCAGCTTCACCGCGTAGGCCATGTCGAATCGCGTGCAGGTCGTGCACGTCGACGACATGGCCGGAGCGAAGATCGTGTCCCTCGCTCCGAGAACGCCGTCGCTGAGGAAGGTGTAGACGGGGATCCCGGCGTCAGCCAGGTCCGTGTAACCGATGGGCAGGACCGATGCCACGAACGTGCCGAACGTGTCGTCGTTGGTGATGACCTCGATCGACTTCAGCTGGTTGTTGGCGAACTCGTCGTCGAGCACGTCGGACACGACGAGCTGGCGCCCGTAGATCCCGCCCTCGTCGTTGCGGTAGTCGAAGTAGGCGTCGACGCCGTCCTGGAAGCAGGAGAGCATGCAGGTGCCGGCCGGGTTGTTCGCCTCGGTGCCGACCATGGAGTAGCGGATCTCGGTGTCGGTGACACCGGGGACACCGCTCATCTCCACGAAGGACGTCGAGCTGGACGCGGTCGTCTCGGTGGTCCCTTCTGCCTCGGTGGACGAGTCGGAGCTGCAGGCGCTGGCGATCAGTGCCAGGGCTGCCAGGAGCAGCAGGGCGGTCCGACCCACGTGGAGTCGGTGATGGTGGTGATGATGCGACGGCATTGGTCCCCCATGTTGTGTCGTACGGATTTTCGGTGTTCAGATCGCCGACTCCCGAAGAAGGCGACCCTGCCTGCGGTGGTGCTAGAGGTGGACGAGTGGCTCGAAGGCGTCGACGGCTGCCGCCGGGAAGCCGGCTTCGTGCCCCGGGAGCCGGTAGAGGCGCGCCGTGTTCTCCGCCAGGACGGCATGGCGATCCTCGGTATCGAGGCCATCGGTGGTCCTGACCGCCTGGCCCCGGTCCTCGGGCCAGTCGGTTCCGTCGAGGGGGTACTCGCTGGCCCACAACAGATGCGAGGTCCCCATCAAGGCGCGGTTCTTGAGGACCGTCCGGTCCTGGTGGAAGGTGAACCAGCAGTGTCGACGCAGGTACTCGCTCGGGAGCGCATCCGGGTCGGCGAACGGCATGCGATGCCCGGGAAGGTGGCGCCGCCGCATGTAGTTCGCATCCATGAACTCCAGCCAGTGGAACGCCCAGCCGGCGTCGCCGTGCGCGAGGACGAGCCGTACCCCCGGGTATCGCTCGAACACGCCGCTGCCCAGCAGCGCGAGCGAGGCGTCGGCCATCGGCGGACGAACCCCGGCGAAGATGCCCGAGGGCGGGCTGGTCGATGCCGCATCGCCGACGGCGATGTGGAGGCTCACCGGGATCCCCGTCTCCTCGACCGCTCCCCAGAACTGATCCCCGGGACCATCGAGGGTCGGCGTTCCGCCCGGCCAGGTGTCGAGGACGACGCCGCGCAGGTCGAGCTCGTCGACGCAGCGACGCAGCTCGGTCGTCGCCTCCCCGGCGTCGGCCGAGGAGATTCGACCGAGGCCGATGAGGCGGTCCCGGTCGTGCCCGCTGAACCTGGCGATCCAGTCGTTGTGCGCACGCGTGCAGGCGAGGCGCAGCTCGGGATCGTCGAGCTGCTTGATGGCGTCCCACAGCCGGGGCGACGAGTAGAGCACCTCGGCGTCCAGGCTGTCGGTCTCCTGAGCTGCGAGCCGCTCCACCGGATCGTGGACGGCGAGGTCGAGGTCGTCGAAGCGGCTCCCCTCCCCCATGTTGCGGGCGAACACCGGTAGCTCGACGGGCGGTTGGCCCTCGACCGCCCAGGTGCTCACGCCGTCGTGCTCCTCCATGCGAGGCGCCCGCGACCGCATGTGCGCCGGCAGGCCGGCGAGGAACAGGTCGGGCGGCTCGACGACGTGCGAGTCGGCCGATATCAGGGAGTACTCGCGCGGGCGCACGTCGTCCTCGTCTCTCGTGGTCATGGTCGATCCGCCGCCGTCGATGGCCAGGAGACGACTCCGTCGGCCTCGAGCGCGACACTGCGGGCGTCGTCGTACCCGATCTCGTCGAGCAGGGCCCGGGTGTGCTCTCCGAGATCGCAGAAGGTTCGAGCGTGCGTAGGGGTTCGCGAGAACCGCAGCAGCGGCGCGTGCCTCCAGTAGGTCCCGCCCATGCTCGGGTGCTCGACCGTGGTCATCAGGCCGACGGCCTTCGCCTGTGGGTCCTGGTACAGGAATGCGAGGTTCGACATCGCGTCGGCTTGCACGCAGCCGACGCCGTTGGCAAGCAAGGACTGTTCCCAGTCGGGCGCCGTCCTCGAGCGCATCACCGGTTCGAGCTCAGCCGCCAGCTCGTCGCGGTGTCGGGCCCGCGAGCCCTCGGTGGCGAAGCGGGGGTCGTCCGTCAGACCCTCGCAGCCCGCGACCGCGCAGAACCGGCGGAACCGTTTGTCGTCGACGGCGGCGAGGTAGACCCAGCGTGGATCTGGGTTCTCGTAGACCGCCCGCGCCTCGCCCGGTTCGAGTGGCGCGGTCTCGTACAGCCGGTACGTGGCCGAAGTGCCGAGCTGGAGAGCGTCGAGCTCCGGACGCGGCTCCTTGGCGGCGTAGGCCAGTGCGTCGTCGGCGTTGGCGTAGAGGTTCGACATGATCATCGTCGACTCGACGTACTGGGCCCGGGAGGTCCGCTCACGGGCGGTGAGACCGAGCATCAACGCCGTGGCGTGGCCTGCGGCGGCGGTCGGGTCGGCACCGATCTCGGTGAGAGGAAGGTTCCCGGCACCGGACTGGTGGGCCGTCTGGCCGGAGAACGCGGCGATGACCGGATCGATCGCCGGTTGACGTCGGTAGGGCCCAACCGTGCCGTACGCGCCGGCGTAGTGGTACACCAGGTCGGGGTTGACCGCCCGAAGGCTCTGCTCGTCGATGCCGAGCGACTCCGGCACTCCGACCCGGAAGCTGTGCACGAAGGCATCGGCGCCGGCCACCAGGGCGTGCAGGATCTCCCGACCCCGGGGATCCTTCAGGTTGAGAGCGATGCTCTCCTTGCCCTGCATCGCGCGCGCCATGTTGTTGTGGCCGAGCTGGCGGACAGGGTCGCCGCCGCCCACCGCGGCCAGGCGCCGGTACGGGTCCCCGATGAGTGGCTCGATCTTGATGACCCGAGCGCCGAGCTCGGCCAGGAAGGCGTTCCCCAGCGGGGTGGCCGCGTAGTAGGCGCACTCGATGATGGTGATCCCGTCGAGCGGGCCTCCGGCGAGGTCGAGCGGGGCCGGCGGAGCCTGGCGCTCGCGGGGCGGGATGGTCTCCCATCGGAGGGAGTCGGTGTCCGCCCCCGGGATGGGAGCGGGACCGCGAACTGCCGCCGGCGCTCCAGGGATCCGAGCGAGGGGACCGATCTGGACCACACGGCCGACCCGGGGGTCGTCGACCTCCACGGTGTAGCCGGCGCACACGACCTGCGGATGCTCGAGCGCCTCCTGGGTGGTCTCGATCACCTCGGCGCACACGTTGCCGTTGGCCAGGTAGAGCGACATCCATTCCGCCGCGGTGCGCTCACGCATGCGCTCCTTGATGAGGCCGACCAACTCGTCCTTCGCCTGCTGGTCGGGCAGCGCGTACGGCGCACCCCGGAACCTCTCGTCCTCCCAGATCCAGTCGAAGCCGATGGTGTCGATCCAGGCTCGGAAGAAGTGGGGCTCGGACTGGGCGTGGATGATCCACCGACCGTCCTTGCACTCCACGAGCATCCCGGTGAGCACCACCCCGCGCGGATCCTGGTGGTGGGCGAGCGAGTTCGGCTCGTCGGAGGGGGCCCGACCGTCGGCGGAGTCCGGAGGGAGCACCTCGCCCTCGCGCAGCAGCCAGCCGATCGTCGGGTGGTTGCGCCAGGAGAGCGCTTGGAGCATCGACGTGTCGATGCGCTGACCCTGACCAGTGAGGTCGCGTGCCCGCAGTGCGGCCAGGATCCCTTGCACTGCCAACATGGCGGCGAAGTAGGAGCCGTCCCGAGTCGCCCGGAACACGGGCCGGCGACCGTCGTGGTGCCACCCCGACTGGTCGCGGAAGGCGCCGGCCTTGGCCATGACGAGCGCGTCATCAGGAGCAACCGCGGCGAGTGGTCCGGTGTCCCCGAATCCGGTGATGGCGCAGTAGATGAGGGCAGGGTTGCGGGCTGAGAGGCTGTCATAGCCCACCCCCAGCTCGTCGGCGCGGCCGGCACCCAGGGTCTCGACCACCACGTCGACGTCTGCCGCGAGCTCGAGGAAGCGCTCGCGCCCCTCGGCGTTCGCCAGATCGACGTCGATGCTGCGCTTGCCCCGGTTGAGCAACAGGTACGACGGCTCCGACCATCCGGGATCGCCGCCGACCGGCTCGACCCGAACGACGTCGGCTCCGAAGTCGGCGAGCACCATCGTCGCCATCGGACCGGCCATGCCGCTGCTGACGTCGAGGATCCGCAGACCCGCGCATGCCCCCCGCATCAGCGTTCCCTACGCCCCTGCGACACCGGCGCCGACCGCCTCAGCGGCGACCGGTTCGTAGGGGAACTTGAACATGTCGGCGGCGTTCTTCCACATGATGCGGTCGATCTCGTTGGGCGTCGCGCCGCTGCGCTCGAGGATCTCGCGGCCGAGCTCGTAGTCGACCGGCCAGTTGCTGGCCGAGTGGGGGAAGTCGGGGCCCCACATGATGTTGCCGA
Source organism: Acidimicrobiales bacterium (assembly GCA_036520815.1). Taxonomy (GTDB): domain Bacteria; phylum Actinomycetota; class Acidimicrobiia; order Acidimicrobiales; family Acidimicrobilacustridaceae; genus CAMFLJ01. Next base: position 9,038 of record DATDIY010000363.1, on the reverse strand, counting down.
TTCCGATGTCGTAGCGGTTGACCTCGGCGACGCCGGCCTCGTCGACGATGTACACCGCCGACACGTTGCGGCGGAAGTACTCGCTGGGCAGGAGCGGGAGGTCCCACGAGTCCCGGTTGCGTAGGACCGAGTGGTCGAAGCGCTCGAGGTAGTAGGGGATCCAGCCGAGCCAAACCTCGCTCCCGACCAGCTTGAGGTCAGGGAACCGCTCGAACACGCCGGAGCTGATCATCCGGAACAGGATCATGGGGAAGCTTCCGGCCTCGAGGTCGATGCCGTGCTCCTTGACCTTCTTGTGGTCGATCCCGCCCTTGCCGAGCAGCTCGCCGACCGCGAAGACGAACTGAGTGTGGACGTTGACCGGGATGTCGAGCTCCACCGCCGCAGCCCAGAAGCGGTCGTCGATCGGCATCAGCTCGGAGAACGAGCCGTTCGGGAACGACTCGATCTGCACGGTGCGCAGCCCCATCGACACGGCACGGTGCATCTCGTCGATGCAGTCGTCGATCCCGGTGGTCGGCAACGTTGCATTCCCGGCGAACCGGTCGGGTGCGGCGGCCTGGAACTCCGCCATCCATTCGTTGTAGGCCTGGAAGCAGGCCAGCTTCAGCTCCTGGTCCTTGCACAACTTGATGCCCGTCCACGCGGTCTGAACCCCGTTGAAGAGAACCTCCGCATCGATCTCGTCCTCGTCGAGCTCCTTGGCGCGGGCAATCGGGTCCCAGGAGCCGGGGAAGATGTCGTCATAGCGGACGCCGCGATCCTTGATCTCGCGGAACCCGTCGATGACGGAAGCCCGGTCGAAGCGCTTCGACGATCGGTAGTAGATCGAGCTGAAGCCGAGCGGCGACGGCCGCGTCTGGCCCTCCATGATCCAGGCATGGCTCTTCGTCTTGGGTGTCTCGATCACCCTCGGGCCACGGTCCTTGAACTTGGCCGGCAGCCGCTCGGTCCACAGCGTCGGCGGTTCGTTGACATGGCCATCAGCCGAGATCGCGCGGTATCGCACGGTCATCTCCTCACCCCCATCGGACCGGCGCATCATGAGCCGCCGTAGATCAATCTAACGGTTTCTGATATTTCGCTATCGTACCGTATGGCAGGAAACCGATCAAGGCGATCGAAGGTCCCACCGCGATCGGAGATTCGTGGCGATCAGTCGACGATGACCCGGTCGATGACCTGCAGGGACGAGGGGTCCAGGGCCTCGTCGATGCGGTCGCGGACGACCTCGGGGGTGAGGTGGGCATCCGTGAAGCCGGCCGTCTCACCGAGCGCGATCCTCGTCACCTTGCCAGCGACGACGGACAGCGTCTCCCCGGTGACGGCACAATCCTCGTGGGCCAGGTAGGCGACGAGCGGAGCCACGAGCTCGGGCGGCATCTCGTCACGCATCCGAGCCAGGATCGCCTCTGACATGTCAGAGGCCAGCGACATGCGCGTGCCCGCTGCCGGGGCAACGCAGTTGGCCTTGACCCCGTACGGCTCGCCGTCGACCGCGAGACTGCGGGTGAAGCCGAAGATGGCTCCCTTGGCCGCGCTGTAGGCGGTGCGGTTGGCGATTCCGAAGATCGTGGAGGACGTGGTGTTCACCACGCGTCCGACACCGCTCGCAACCAGATGCGGCCAAGCAGCCAGCGTCACGCCGACGGCGCCGTAGAGGTGGACCGAGATGTGGTGCCGAAAGTCATCCAGCGTGGTCTCGCCGAAAGGACCACGGATGTTGACCCCCGCGTTGTTGACCACCACGTCGACCCCTCCGAAGGCGTCGACCGCGGTGGCGACGACGGACTCGGGGTCATCTGCCACCGAGGCGGTGCTGGCCGCCGCCCGCCCGCCCGCGGAGATGATCTCGGCGGCCACGGCATTGGCGACCTCCGGTGACGGCTCCGTGCCGAGCAGGTTGACACCGCTGTCGTTGACCACGACCGCCGCGCCTCGCTCTGCCAACAGCATCGCGTGGGCCCTCCCGATACCGCGCCCCGCGCCCGTGACGATTGCCACCCGTCCGTCCAGCCGCATCACGTCACCCATGCAATCGCTCCCCCAGGGTCGATGGTATGCGACCGGTTATATCATGACCGTAAAGTTCTGCCGTAAGAGCATCTGCGGCCCTGTAGCGGCGCGCCGAATCGCACCCCTCCTCGGGGCCGCACCCGCATCGGAACGATCAGTGCGGCCGAGTCCCCCGACTCGCCTGACGCGACGCAAGCAGGTCGCGGACCCGGGGGGAACTGGGTCCGCGACCTGCGGGACCGCCGGTCGCGGACCCGGGGGGAACAGGGTCCGCGACCTGCGGGGATCCAGTCAGTCGAAGCTCATGTCCTGCGGCCAACCGCTCGTCCACTGCCAGTCGTCGGTGCCCGGCCAGCAGGTGAACGGCTTCGCCGGGTCGCCCTCGAGCACGAGCTCGCCGCCATCGATCTTCGAGATGCCGTAGCACTCGAACTCGTTGTTGTTCGACGTGTCCGTCGGAGTCGGCGCGGTGTGACCGGTCGTCCAGTTCATCGGCGCCGTCAATCCGGCAGCGGTGAACCCGGTCAGGGTGTTGGTGCCCTCGACGACCTTCTCCCTACTGAAGTCCGGGCCGGCCTGGACCAGACCCTCGTAGGCGAGGGCAGCGTTGATCCAGCCGTAGAGCGTGATCTCGGCCGTCTTGCCGCCGTTCTTCTCGACGTACTCGTTGTACTTCTCCTGGGCCTCGTTCAGATCGGCCGCGAACGGACGGACCGCGTTGCGGAAGTAGCCGCCGTCGAAGGCGCCGGCCGCGCTGACCAACGCTTCCTCGTCGATGTTGGTGAGCAGCGGCAGGATGTCGAGGCCCTGGCGCTTGGCCTCCTGCATGATCGTCTTCACGTCGCTGTTCACGATGCAGGTGGCCATGATGTCGGCCCCCGCGTTCTTCATGGCGGTGACCTCGGGCGCCGCCCCGTTGGGCATGCCGAAGGGGAGGTTGTCGTTCACGTAGACCGCCTCGGCGTCCGAGCCGATCTGGGCCTTGGCCTGCTCGACGCTCTGGGCCTGGTTCTGGGCGCAGTCCTTCGAGCTCTGGGCGATCCCGTAGCCGACAGTGGCCAGCTTGTGCCGGCCCGAGACCTTCATCAGGTAAGGCACCACACGGTCCCAGCACCCGATCTGCAGGCAGCGAACGGTGTTCTCGCCCCAGATGCTCTCGTTGCCCTGCATCGCCACCGGGTTCGACGCCCAGACGTACAGCGGGATCTGCTCGTCGGCGAAGGACTGGTACCCCGTTGGCAGGGACGAGTTCGAGAAGGTACCGAACGTGTCGTCGGCGGCGATGACCTCGAGCGCCTTCTCCAGGTTCTTGCCGAACTCGTCGTCGATGCCCTCGGCCGCCACCAGTCGGCGGCCGTAGATGCCGCCCTTCTCGGTGTTGACATAGTCGAAGTACGCCTGGATGCCGGTCTCGAAGCACGGCAGCCCGCACTGGCCCGTCGGGTCGCCGGTCGCCGAGGCCAGCACCGAGTACGTGATCTCGGTGTCGGTCACCCCCGGTGCATCGACGGGCACGTTCTCGGCGAGGTCGCCACTCGCTGCACTGGTGTCGCTGCTTCCGCCGCCGTTGTCGTCCTGGCTGTCATCCGAGCTCGAGCACACCGCGGCGAGCAGCCCGACGAGCACGGCGATGACCGCGAGCACCTGCCACCGCGATCTGGTCCTAGTCCTGGGAGTCATGCGTCTCTCGTGTCCTTCCATCCGGTTGGTGTCGAGCGTCCGACGGGGCCGTACCGGGTCGGTACGGGGTGGATCGGCGCTCCTTCCTCACCCACGACGGGCGACGGAACGTTCAGGGGGATCGGGTTGTGGGCCTGTCGACTCTGACGGTCGGCTGGACCGGCGCAGCTCCTCGGTGGCCGGGCCGTCGACGGCGAGGCGCTCGGGATGCCGGAGATCGCCGACGACCACCACGCCGTAGTCGCGTGCGGCGCCTTCGATGCTCACGTACTCGTCGCGCACGTCACGCTTCACCAGCTCGGGATCGCGCGTCCACGGGTCACCCCACCCGCCGCCAGCGGCGGAGAGCACCCGGACCACAGCCCCCGCGGGCCGGGCCAGCTTCCCCTCGAGCACCACCAGCTCTCCGTCGGGGTCGACCGCGTGGGTGTCGGGGTGGACCACGCCGCCGAACGGGGTCGCTCCCCGGTAGAGCTCCCCCTCCAGGGTTGACGGCAGTTCCGGAAGGCGGGCGCCGTCGTCGGAGACCGAGGCGTCGAAGATCCAGGCGGTGGTGGTGGGCCCGGAGCCACCCCCGTTCACCCCACCACCTGCGGTGGGACGTCGGGCGTGGAAGAGCAGCTGCATGGTGTGGGCGGCCGGGACGCGCCACAGCGTGTCGTGGACGATGGCCGCGCCACCCCGATGACGACCCGCCCCCGCAGAGTCAGGGACGTAATCGCTCGCCGCCCACACGATCGGACCCCGGAGCTCGTGGATCTCGACACCGTCGTTGATGAGGTTGCCGAGTGAGCTCTGCTGCGAGGAGTCGGCATCGCCGTGGCGGGTCGCTCCCCAGGCCCCGATGACCGCCGGACCGGCCGAGTCGACGAGCGAGCCCTCGAGGCCGTCGGGACGCCGCCCGTGACCCGACGCGGAGGCGGTGACGTACCCCGTCGCCACCGCCCGCTCGCCGAGCACCGGGTTCAGGGCCCGGTAGGTGGCGTGCACCATCGTGTAGACGACGAGGAAGTACATCTGGCACGGAAGGGGCGGACCGACGTTGAACATGGCGCTCGGCGGCACGATGACGTCGACGTTGCGCAGGGTGCCCGAGCTCACGGGGGTCGTGGGGTCGAGCAAGGACTTGAGGGCGTAGGCGAGCCCCGTCTTGATGTCGGGCCACGCGCCGTTGATGGCTGTCCGCGTCGGGCCGGAGCTGCCTCGCAGGTCGATCTCGGCGCGATCGCCCACCTTGGTGATGCGGACCTTGACGGAGTACTCGGGCGAGTCGGGGAGCCCGTCGCCATCCAGCCAGTCCTCTCCCTCGTAGACGCCGTCGGGAACGGTCCGCAGGCCTTCTCCGATCGCCTCGGCCGAGACGTCGCAGGCGTATCGCACGGCGCCGGTGAAGGCTTCGACCCCGTAGCGGTCGATCGTCTCCCCGAGCAGCGAGACCCCCATGTCGAGCGCCTTGATCTCGGTCATGAGGTCGGGAACGCACAGCGATCCCAGGCGGGTGTTGTCGTACAGGAGCTTGAGCACCGACGTGACCGTCCGACCCCGGGAGACGAGAAGAGTGGGCGGGATGCGGAGGCCGTCCTCCCAGGTCGACTTCTTGACCACCTCGAAGCCACCCATGGCGATGCCGCCCATGTCGAGGAAGTGGGCGCGGATGGTCGCCACGGCGACGATCCGGCCGTCCCGGAACACCGGCTGCATCAGGCAGACGTCGTTGAGGTGGGTGCCGACGCGGTAGTAGTCGTTGACGATGAGGACGTCGCCCTCGTCCATTTCGTCGGCGCCGTACTCCTCGATCACGATCCGGACCGCGTCCGGGATGGAGCCGTAGAAGAGCGGCATCGTCTCCGAGACAGCGGCCATGGCGTAGCCGAGCTCGGCCGGCCCGCTGACCATCGCGCACAGGTCGGACCCGTCGCGGATGACGGGCGAGAACGCGTGGGAGCGGACCTGGTTCGCCATGTGGGCCGCCACATAGCGGCACCGGTTGGTGAGCATGGTGGCGGTGAACCGGTCGCAGCCGTAGCGCGCCTCGAACTCCGCGCTGTCGAGCTCTCGCAGCAGCTGGGCCCGCTCGCCCGCCGGCGGTGCCGGGTGTGTGCCCGCCATCAGGTCACCACCAACTCGCCGTAGCCGCCGACCGTGGCGCTCCGACCCATCGGGACGAAGGTGGTGGAGTTCGTCTCCCAGACGATCGCCGGACCGTCGACCACGTCGCCGGACAGCAGGTCGTCCCGCTCGTAGCAGCGAGCCGTGGCACCCCCCGGGTAGAGGTGCGACAACTCAGTGGTGGCTCGAGCCTCGAGCGCACCATCACGGCGCACAGCGAGGTGCTCGAACTTCACCTTGTCGGAGGGCACCACCACCTGCACCCGGTAGGTCACGCCTTCGACCGGGAAGGAGGCGAATCGGTGCCCGTTGCGCTGCTCGTACTCGGCGTGGAACGCCTCGATCATCTGCTCGATCTCCTTGGCGCCGAGAGGACCGGCCGGGACGGGCACGAACGGCGTCTCCCAGCCCTGGCCCAACAGGCGCCCATCGAACGTGCGGCGGATCGTCGCCTCCTCCGCGCTCACCTCCGCCTGCTGGAGCAGGCCTTGCTCGAGGGACTCGAACATCTCCGCCAGGCGGGGGGCGAGGTCGGCACCGAGGACGCCGTGCAGAGTGCGGCTCTCCGAGTACACGCGATCCGCGCTCACCAGCCCGAGGGCGCTGAACCCCCCGGGGTTCGGGGGCACGATGACGCTCCGCAGCGGGAGCAGGTCGAGCAGACCCGGGAGCATCATGGGCCCGGCGGCGCCGTAGGCCATGAGGTTGAGGTCGCGGACGTCGAGCCCTCGGCGGATGGCGATGTCGATGATGCCCTCGGAGATGTTGTGGAGACCGAGGAGCCATGACTGGCGAATGCGTTCCGAGAGCGGCAGGGAGGTGTCGAGTGCCTCGAAGGCACGAACCGCGAGGGCAGCGTGGAGCGGCACCTTGCCGCCGACGAAGTGCTCCGGGCTGATGACCCCGATCGACACGGCGGCATCGGTGATGGTGGGGGCGGTGCCACCCTTGCCGTAGCAGGCAGGCCCGGGGTCGGCCCCCGCGCTGTCGGGCCCCACCCGCAGCTCCCCCGACGAGCCGATGGAGACGATCGAACCCCCACCGGCGCCGAGGGTCACGATCTCGGTCGAGAGTGCGTTCACCACGAGATCCCACTCGAGCTCGAAGGTGTCGTTCACCCAGGGTCGGCCGTCGAGCACGAGGCTGATGTCGCACGACGTGCCGCCGACATCCGCGCACAGGACATCGGAGAGGTCGAGGTGGGAACCGAAGTGGGCGCACGCCACCGTGCCCGCCGCCGGGCCTCCGACGACCAGCTTGTGGGGCCGCTCCATGGCATACGCCGCCGGCATCAGCATGGCCGAGCAGTCCGCGTAGTTGAACTGCCCGCGGAACCCGAGCTCGTCCAGCCCCTCCTCGAGCCGGAGCGTGTACTCGCGGTACTTGAGCTTCATGAGCAGGTCGATGGTGGTGGTCGTCGATCGGGTGTACTCGCGGACGTGCGGTGACACCTCGCTCGAGATGGACACCTCCACGTCCCCGAGCACCTCGTGCACCAGCTCCCGCAACCGGACCTCGTGCCGAGGGTTCAGGTACGAGTGGAGCAGGCAGATCGCCACCCCCTGGACCTCGCACTCGCGCAGGACCTCGAGCTCCTCGCGCGTCTGCACCTCGTCGAGCGGCAGGAACACTCGCCCGTCGCTCGTCAACCGCTCGCGGATGCCACGCCGCAGATAGCGCGGGACGAGCGGCCTCGACATGTCGCCCGTGCCGCGACGCCAGGACGGATCAGTCAGCGCCTCGAACGGTCGCCAGAGTCGGGCGCGATCGAGGATGTCGCGGTGGCCGATCGTCGTGAGGAACGCCACCTTGGGGATTCGGCGGGTGATCACCGCGTTCAGGCCGGCGGTCGACGCGAGGTTGAAGACGCGTGCCTGGTCGACGCCGACCTCGGCCGCCCCTTGGAGCACCGATGTCTCGCTCTGGAGGACGTTCGTCGGGATCTTGGCGGCGATGACCCGGCCGTCGTCGATCGCCATCACGTCGGTGAAGGTGCCCCCGACGTCGACGCCCACCAGGCGAGATCGGGTCACAGGGCGTCTTCCGGGAGCTTGATCCACCCGAGCCGGTGCCAGGGCTCTCGCGAGACCGACGTCAGGCACCGCTGGCACTTCACGACCTCGAACCAACCCCCCGCGCTGAGCACCGGGTACTTCCGCAACGCACGGTCCCCACACTGCGGGCAGGCGCCCTCGACGGGCACCTTGACCGGTTCGAGCTCAATCCCAGACATCGACCCCCCAAACCGCGATCCTGCCGACTCGGCCCCCCGAGCGGCGCGAACATACCACCTACTATGTAGTCCGTGCGCTGCTCCCTCGTCGGCCCCCCGGAGATCGTCGATCGGTGAGCATCAGGTCAGCCAGGCCGATTCGCGGAAGGCGAATCCCCAGTGGTCGGGCCGCTCGTCGATCGGGTGAGAGAGCTCCTCGAGCGTCGGCGCGTTGATGCGGGCGGCGACCTCGACCAGCGCGTCACGATCGAATCCGTAGACCCGCACCCCGTTCTCCCCGAGCATCTTGCGGACCGGTTCGGCGGGCAGGCCGTGGTACGTGTTGCGCATGGCCAGGTGGGTCATCGGGGTTTCGTCGGGGTCCTCCGGGTAGCGGTAGGTGCCCTCGGGATGGGGGTAGTCGGAGCCCCAGATGATGTTGTCGGTGTAGCCCTGGGCGATGGCGGTCTCGGCCTCGTAGCGCGACTGGAAGCTGGCGCCGACGAAGTAGTTCGTCCGCAGCCGCTCGCTGGGAGGGGTCGTCAGGTCGTCGCCGATCTGCACCCGGAACGCGTTCCATCGGGAGTCGAGCTCCTTCAGCACGTCGCCGTACCAGGCGCCCTGCTGCTCGGTCTGCACGACCTTGACGCCGGGAAAGCGTTCGAACACGCCGGCGAACAGCAGCCGCACGACCGGCGAGACCCGGTTGAAGGCGTTGCTCTCGGCCATGTAGATGTGCATCGCCATCGGCCCGCTGACGGGCGGGGTGGCCGCGCCGCTACCGCCGTGGCTGGCAAGCGTCATGCCGAGGTCCTGGCAGGCCGCCCAGAACGGGTTCCAGGCCGGGTCCTCGTAGCCGGTGATGTCGGCGCGGGGCGCCGGGAAGTTGGCGCCGCGAAGGCCATGCTCCCGAGCCCACTCGAGCTCCTTGATCGACGCCTCGATGTCCCACATCGGCAGCTGGGCGAGACCGACGTGGCGCTCCGGCTCGACCGAGACGAAGTCGGCCAGCCACTGGTTG
>DATDIY010000362.1:0-3509 GCA_036520815.1 Acidimicrobiales bacterium | reverse complement strand
ACACACCGCCGAACGCCATCTCCCAGTAGGGCCGACGGGAGTCGACGTTGTGGTTCAGGAAGTCGTTGAAGAACATCAACGACTCCATCTGCACGGCGTCGGCGTTGGCCATCAGCGCGTCGCGGTCGGTGCTGCCGGCCTTCTCGGCCGCCGCGTTGTAGATCTTCTCGAGCTCCGGGAAGACCTGGCCCTGTGAGGTGCCGTACCCGGCGTGGACGACCACGGCGAGCCCGAGCTCCTCGCACGCCGACCAGAACGGCTCCCAGTAGTCATCGTAGAGCTCGGGCAGGCCCGGGTGGCGCAGGTAGCCGGGGAGGTAGGTGGCGGTGAAGCCGTGCTCGGCAACCCAGCGCAGCTCGTCGATGGTGATGTCGAGGTCGGTGCACGGGCCGATGGCAGCAGTGATCAGGAAGCGGTCGGTGGCGAAGCCGAAGGCGTCGTAGGCCCAGCGGTTCCAGGCCTTGGCCCCGGCCTCCCACGCCTCGAGCGGGTACTCGCGGTTGGTGCCGTTGTTGAACATGTCGCCCAGACGGGAGTCGCCCAGGTAGACGAGCTCGGCGGCGATGCCCTCACGGTCCATGTCGGCCAGGCGCAGCACCGGGTCGTAGAGACCGTGCCAACCCTCGGTGTGGGCGTACCGGTGCTCGGGGTGTGTCGCCATCCCCGCCTTGGCCCCCAGCAGCTCGATCGCCTGGGGGTAGATCTCGTTGTCCTTGGTCAGGCTCGGGAGCAGGTCGTGGAACTCGGGATCGAGGTACTTCGTCCACAGCTCCTTGGGCACCCCCGCATGCGAGTCCGCCGAAACGATGATGACCTTTTCATCCATCTGTTCGTCCATCCTCTGTGCTCTCACCACCCGGAACCTGGCGGAACGGATGTTTGGTTCACTTCCTGGACCGCAGTGTACGACCACTCCCCACCGATCGCGCCAACCCGGCGTCGGATCTACGACAGGGGTGTCGCCGCCCGGCTCCGCCGGCGGCGACGATGAGGTCGACGATGTCGGCCGGACCGAGGGGCTGGTCGCGCACCTCGACGCCCAGGGGTCGCAGCGCGTCGGCCACCGCGTTGATGACCGCCGGCGGGGAGGCGATGGCGCCGCCCTCCCCCAGGCCCTTGATGCCGTGGGGGTTGGTCGGTGCCGGCGTCTCGACGTGGCCGTACTCGATGTCGACGACCTCGGCCGCGGTGGGCAACAGGTAGTCGACGAACGTGCTCGCCAGCGGGTTGCCGTCCTCGTCGTACTTCATGTGCTCGTAGAGCACGCCGCCGATGCCCTGCACGACGCCGCCCGCGATCTGACCCTCGACCACATTGGGGTTGACCATCGTGCCGCAGTCCTCGCTGACGATGTAGCGGAGCAGCGTCACCTCTCCGGTGACAGGGTCGACCTCGCACGTGCAGATGTGGCAGGCGTTGGCCCAGGTGGCGCCGCCCGGGGTGGTGAAGCGGGCCTCGGCCTCGAGGCCGAGGGGTACCCCCTCCGGCAGGGAGTGGGGGTCGGCGTAGGCCTTGGCCGCGACCTCCTTGAGGGTCATGCCCTTCTCGGGCGAGCCCGCGACCTGGACCCGACCGTCGACGAACTCGAGGTCGTCGGGAGACGCTTCGAGGGCATGGGCCACGATCGCCCGCATCCGCTCCTTGAGCTCGTCGCACGCCATCGCGGCGGCCGTCATCGGGATGAGGCTCCGGCTGCCGCCGGTGCCGGGCCCGACCGGTGAGTTGTCGGTGTCGGGCTGGATGATCCGCACGTCGGACGGCTCGACACCGAGCTCGTCGGCCACGATCTGGGCCATGGTGGTCTCGTAGCTCTGGCCGTGGCTGGCGGCCGTGGTGACGACGTCGACCTTGCCACCTCCGTTGATCCGCACGTGGGCGGCGTCGGTGCTCATCCAGGCGAAGGCCATGGCGGTCGGCTCGGTCACCAGGCTCACACCGAGGCCCAGCAGCCGACCCTCGGCTCGAGCCTCCTCCTGCTCACGCCGGAAGGCCTCGTAGTCGACCATCTTCAGCGCCTGGTCGAGGTTGAGATCGACGGTGAGCTGGTCGATGACCATGCCCGTCAAGAGGTCATGCGGTACCTCGTCGTTGAGCACCAGGTTGCGACGACGGAACTCGACAGGGTCGATGCCGAGCTTGCCCGCGACCACGTCGAGCATCTGCTCCCGGACGACGGTCTCGATCATCCACGGACCCCGATAGGAGCCCCGGCCCATCGTGTTCGTGTACACCGAGCGGGCCGAGTAGCCGAAGTTCGGCATGCGGTAGGGGCCGGGGAACACCATGCAGCTGAGGATGCTGGCGCTGGAGAACGGCGAGGGGTAGGCGCCGGCGCTCTCGGTGAACTCCACCTTGCAGGCGAGGATCTTGCCGTCGTCATCGGTGGCCATGGTGATGGTGGCCCAGTCCCCACGCGGGTGCTCGTCGGCCATCAGGTTCTCGCGACGGTCCTGGATCCACTTGATCGGGCGGCCCAGGATCCGAGACACGAGGGCGGTGGACAGCTCCTCCTCGTTCTGGTTCATCTTGAGACCGAACGAGCCACCGACGTCGGGCATGTTCACCCGGACCTGGCTGGTGTCGAGGCCGAGGGCGCGGCTGAAGAAGCTGCGCACCGTGTGCGGGCCCTGTGTCGCCACCCAGACGGTGAGCTGTTCGCTGAAGGGCTCCCAGCTGGACACGATGCCCTTGGTCTCCATCGGGACGGTCAGGTACCGGTGTTGCTTGAAGGTCTCGGTGAACACGTGGGGGGCGGTGGCGAAGGCGTCGTCGAGCGCCTCGTTCGGAGCGGCCGGCATGACGTTGTAGAGGTTGTTCTCGGTCATGTCCGGGTGGACGAGCTTCGCGTCCTCGAGCACGGCCTCGTCGATGGAGACGACGGGCTTCTCAGGGTCGATCTCGACCACGATCGCCTCGACCGCGTCCTCAGCCAGGTACCGGGACTCGGCGACGACCATGGCGAGGGGTTCACCCACGCACTTCACGTCCCCCTCGGCCAGCACCCGGTAGGGCCGCGGTGCCATCAACATCTCACCGTCGACGGTGTACTCCTGCACCAGGTGGTTGAGGTCGGCGGCGAGGTACACGGCCACCACGCCCGGCATGGCCTTCGCCTCCTCGATGTCGATCGAGACGATCCGGCCCCTCGCCACGTCGCTGCGGGCGTAGGCCGCGTGCAGCACGTTGGGAATCACCAGATCGTCGACGAACTTGCCGTTCCCGGTGAGGAACCGCAGGTCCTCGTTCCGGGCCACCCGCTGCCCGACGAAACGCGCTCCCGGCATTGACCGCTCCCCTGTCGCTGTCGTTCATCCCCGACGTCACCCTGTCAGACGCGAAGTGCACGCACTTCCCGCCGACGAGCCGGACGGGGCTCATGATGCCCCGACGGCTGCTCGACCAGCAAAGGTGCCCCTGCCACCTGGCGTGGGGCGAGAGTAACGTCCCGCCCGATGCGGCGACTTGTCACAGGGGTCAACGCGGCCGGCAGGTCCTGCTTCGTCGAGGAG
>DATDIY010000361.1:0-10366 GCA_036520815.1 Acidimicrobiales bacterium | reverse complement strand
GCTGTTCCGGATCAACCGCGACACCCGGTTCTCCAAGGACAAGACCCCCTACAAGACCCACATCGACTTCCTCTTCTGGATCGGCGACGGCCCACCCCGCGAGCAACCCGCCTGCATCGTGCGGCTCACTAATGCCGAGGTGCTGCTCGGCGCCGGCCAGATGGGCCTGCGCGAACCACGCCTCGACCGATACCGAGCCCGCCTCGACAGCCCCGACGACGGCGCCGCCCTCGACGCAATCGTCACGGCTCTCCGAACGAAGGGTGCGAGCCTGTCCGACCCCGACCGGACAAGACCACCTCGCCCCTACCCCGTCGATCACCCCTACGCCGAGCTGCTCCGCCGTGACGGCTTCCACCTCACCACCACCCATGCCCACCCGCCCAGCATCGACAATGGCCGCTTCCCGGCCTGGTGCGCGACGCGGCTGGCGCCCTACCGGGATCTCCTCGACTGGCTCGCCGCCGGATGAGACCGGACTACTTCCCGTCGACGTAGGCGGTGAGCTTGTCGAGGGCCATGTTCCAGCCGGCCGCACCCGGAGAGTCGGCCGGGATGCCGACGTGGGTCATGACCATCCTGGTGCGACCGTCCACCACATCGAGCTCGACGCGGACCACGGTGACGGAATGCCCGTCGGGCAGGCCCATGCCCTCCGGTGAGACGGGGTTGCCGTCTTCGTCGGAGATCATCTCGGTGTAGACGAGTCGCTGGTTCTCGACGACCTCGCGGTGCTCGCCGGTGAACCACCTCCGCATGGGCCCGCCGGGGGTCTGCACCTCCATGCAGATCGAGCGCGTGCCGCCGACGCGGACGTCGATCTTCGCCACCGGGATCGTCGCGCCGCTCGGGCCGTACCAGGCCTGGAAGTGCTCGGGAACCGTCCACATCTGCCAGATCTGTTCGACGGGAGCGTCGAAGGTGCGTTCGATCACCACCGCGTCGGTTGCGTCGTCGGTGTCAGTCATTCGTCGTCGCCTCTCGATCGTGTGCGGAGTTGGGTGAGGTACTCGTCCATCCGGTCGAAGCGGGACTCCCAGATGGGCCGGTACTGCTCGGCCCAGCTCGAGACGTCCTCGAGGGGGCCCGCGTCGAGGGCACAGGGGCGGTACTGGGCCTGCTGACCACGCACGATCAACCCGGCGCGCTCCAACACCTTGATGTGCTTCGAGATCGCGGGCAGCTTCATGTCGAACGGCTCGGCGAGCTCGTTCACCGTCGCGGCGCCCTCGGCGAGGCGGCCCAGGATCGCCCGACGCGTCGAGTTGGCCAGCGCCGAAAACGTCTCGCTCAGACGCTCGTCATCGACCTTCATCCCACCCCGACCTCCCGTCTCGGTTACTTAACCACTTTGGAAAGTAGTACCGGTCGACGGCCCAGGTCAACCAGCTGTGGGCGGTCGTGGGGGCGCGATGGGCGGGTGAGGTAGAGACCCGGTAGCGGCCCAAAACGACGCAAGACCCCCGAAACCGGGGGCCCTGCGAGCACTGCACTTCAGTTGGTGGCGGGGGTGGGATTTGAACCCACGACCTTCGGGTTATGAGCCCGACGAGCTACCAGACTGCTCCACCCCGCGGCGTGCTGAGCACCCTACCGACGCGGACCCGCCGATGCCAACCGGCGACCGGCCACGCCACGGGTCAGCCGGCCAGGGAACGGACCAGCTCGACGATCGGACCCGGCTGCTGGGCCATGACGGCATGGCCGGCACCCTCGTAGGCCACCGTCTGACAGCCCCGCCAGCGTTCGGCCAGCCGCTCGAGGTTGGCCGCTGGGATCACCACGTCGTCGGCGCCGGCCACGGCGACGGTCGGCGGGGCCTCCGAAGGAACCCCGAGCGGCGGCGCCGCGTGCCAGGCAGCGATGGCCGCGTCCTGCATCCGCAGCACAGCCGGGTCGATCACCGCACGCGCCCCCGCCACCACATCGCCCACCTCGGCGTCGACCGAGTCGGCGAGCGGCATCGGGAACAGAAGGTGCAACAGTCGGCTCGCCTGCTCGCGCGGCGTTCCCGACGGGTCGATCAACCGGGCCCACACATCGGGATCGGCGACGACGGCGTCGGGTCCCCCCGCGTCGGTGCCGATCAGGGCGAGGCCCGCCACCCGCTCGGGCGCCAGACAGGTGATGGCCTGGGCCACGAACCCACCCATCGACCAGCCCACCACCACGGCTGCTCCCCCACCGCAGGCGTCGAGCACGACAAGGGCGTCCTCTGCCATCGACGCGACGGTCAACGCCTCGGCCGGATCGCCGACGCTCGAGCCGCCCATGCCGCGAGGATCGGGCCGAACCACCCTGAACGTCTCGGTCAGCCCGGCCAGGAACGTCGGATCCCAGTCGGTGGCGGTGCCGCCGTAGCCCTGGAGCAGAAGCAGGGTCGGACCTGCGCCGCGCTCGCGCCAGGCCAGGCGGCGGCCACTGTGCTCGACCGACGGGAACTGACCCACGGGCGCGCGCGTCTGGCTGCCGGCTAAGCCGGCGTGCCCGCTTCTGTGGTCGTCGTGCTCGGTGGCACCGTCGTCGGTGGGCTCGAGGTGGACGGCGACGACGAGGCCGACAACAGCTCCTCGGCCCGTGCGACGTAGTCCTGGGCCTCCTTGACCTTCTCCTGATAGGTGGCCAGGTCGCCGCTCCTCAACGCCGCGTCGGCGTCCGCGAAGGCCTGCGTGGCCGCGGCGAGGAGCTCGTCGACCGTGGCGTCCCCGGTCGGCGGCGGCACCGTCGTAGTCGTCGTCGACGGGTCGCCGGGGGTCGTGGTGGTCGTGGTCGACGACCCGGTTCCGGTCCCGCCGTCCGGGAGCAACGGATCGACCCTCTCCGCCTCGAACGTCTCCGGGTTCGCGTTCGGGAACAGGTCGCGGAGCGCCTGGCGAAGGGTGTCCGCCATCGCCACCCCGTTGCCGGAGACCACGATCACGTACCGGCGCAGCGGCACGGTGTTGTTCTCCGAGGACACATAGACCGGTCGCACGTAGATGATCGAGTTGTTCACCGGCACCAGCAGCATGTTGCCGAGCGTGGCCCGGGACCCGCCCTGGTTGAGCAGGTTGAGCCTCTGGAGGATCCCCTGGTCGCTCGTCGCTCTCGAGTTGGCCAGCTGTGGGCCGTCGATGTCGCCCGCCGGTGGCATCTGGTAGACGACGAGCTTGCCGTAGTCGTCGGGATCGCTCTTGGCCACCATGAACGACGTGAGCTGTTGCCGGTCGCCGCTGTCCGAGAACGGCACGAAGGGCCGGCTCATCACGAACGACTCCTTGTCCTCCCCCGGCAACCGCATCAGCTGGTAGTACGGCTCGATCCGGTCAGGGGTCCGGGTGGTCGGCTGCCCCGTGAGCAGCTGCGAGGCGGCCGACTGGGTGGCGGTGCTGCCCGACACCGAGCTGCCCGGGCTGGCGGCGACCGACCACGCCGAGGTCTTCTCGTAGAAGGTCCCCGGATCGTCGATGTGGTAGCGGCCGTACATGTTGGTCTGCACCCGGAAGAGGTCCTCCGGATAGCGCCAGTGCGCTCGCAGTTCCTCGGGCATCTCGTCGCCATCGAAGAACAGGTCCGGGAACGCGCCGCGGTAGGCCTCGACGATGGGGTCGTCCGGGTCGACCACGTAGAGCTTCACCGTGCCGTCGTAGGTGTCGAGCACGGCCTTGACCGAGTTGCGGATGTAGTTGAACCGGTCGCCCTCGAGCCCGCTGCCCGACGGCAGGCCGGTGGCATCAGCCCGCTGGGCGTTCGGGTAGTGGTCGGTGGTCGTGTAGCCGTCGAACATGTACACGATCCGACCGCCGGTCACGACCGGGTACGGGTCGGAATCCCACTGCAGGAACGGCGCCACCTTCTCGATCCGCACCCGTATGTCGCGCTCGAAGACGATGCGGGACTCCTCCGAGAGGAAGTTCGACACCATCAGGTTCCAGTCGGCGAAGCGCAGGGCGAACGCAGCGCGGCGGACGAACGAGTCGAGCTTCACCCCGCCCGAACCCGTGTACTCGGTCTGGCCCTGGCCCTCTTCCTCGCCGACGAAGTCGACCTCGGGCCGGCCGGTGTTGGTGATGGCGTACCCCGGCAGGTTCTCGCCGTAGTAGGTCTGGGGCTGATCGACCTCGATGTCGATCTTGGGATCGATGGTCTGCGGGATGTTCCGGACCAGGTAGTTCGGTGCGCCGCCAGTGGTGGTGGAGTTGGCCGGGGCGAGCGCGAGCCCGTAGCCGTGGGTGTAGGCGAGGTGGGTGCCCTCCCACGACTGCTGGGGGATGCCGCTGGTGTTGAGGTCGCGGGCCCCCAGCACCACCTGCGTGTTCGACTCCTCGCCGAGGGGGCTCACGATCGGGTACCGGTCGACGTCGAGCTCGTTGAACTTGTAGTACGGGTAGATCGCCTGGTCCTTCTGGTAGGTCGGACCGACGATCGACGGGTCGAGCAGGCGGATGTTGCGGATGGTGCCGGGATTCTCGGTGATCGCCCGCGCCGTCGCGACGGTGCCGCCCTCGTACTCGAAGTCCTGCTCCCGGACATCGTCGAGGCCCAGCGCCTCGCGCGTGGCTTGGATGTTGTGCTCGATGTAGGGCGCTTCGCGGCTCGACTCCTCCGGCTCCACCCGGAAGCGCTGGATGAACGTCGGGTAGGCGACCCCGGCCACCAACGACACGAGCAGCCACAGGCCCACGGCCACGACCGGGAGAACCCAGCCCCGCCGCCAGATGTTGTAGATGAACAGCCCGAACGACAGCAGGGCGATGAACAGCAACAGGTAGATCGCCGGCAGCTGCGCGTTCACGTCGGTGTAGGTCGCTCCGTCGACGGTGCCGCGGGTCGAGAACGTGAGGGCGTAGCGCTGGAGCCAGTAGTCGGCCGCCTTGACCAGGGCCAGGAGGCCGAGGATCACCGAGATGTGGGCCTTCACCTGCGGCGTGACCCGCTGCACGGGTGACTGCAGACGGATGCCGCCGTTGAGGTAGTGGGCGACGATGGTGACCAGCAGGATGATGATGCCGGAGGCGAACAGCCAGTTCACGACCGTCGAGTAGAAGGGCAGCTTGAAGACGTAGAACCCGACGTCGGTCTGGAACGTCTGGTCCTTGATCCCGAAGTCGCCGCCGTGGCGGAACAGGAGCCACTGGTTCCACTCGCTCGACATGCCCACGCCGGCGATGAGGCCGAGCACGATCGCCACGATCGCCCGGACCAGCCAGGCCCGGCGATCGACGACGGCGTGGTAGCGGTTGAGGAGCTCGTCCTCGGGCCCGGCGGGGCGGTTCTTCGGGGCCAGCCGATCAGCGATGGTGAGGCTCAGGAACGTCAGCACGAAGAAGATGCCCGTGAAGATCGCTCCCAGTGCGAGCTTGGCCCCCAGCACGCCGGTGAACACCGAGCCGAGGCCCAGCGAGTCGAACCACAGGTAGTCGGTCCAGAACCCCGCCACCCCGCGCACCGACGTGACCAGCAGGAACAACACTGCGATCACGACGATGATGACGATGCGTCCGCGGCCGGAGCTGCGACGACGCTTGGGCATGTCGGTGGGCACGCGCATCGGGCGTCAGCCTACGGGTGAACGCCGGGGGTGACGGTGTCAGGCCCGGAGAGACCCCGATCAGGAGGCGTCGACGTCGACCGGGACCACGAGACACCGGCACGTGGCGTGCAGCGGCGGAACGATGTGCCCGGTCGGGAACGCCTCGCCTCTCACCACCGCGCCGGCGAGGGCGTTGTCCTCGCAGTCGGGGGACGCGGTGTCGCCTTCGGCAACCACCCACCGCACGAGCGTGCCTTCGGGCAGCCGGTCGAGCAGGCCCCGGTTGCAGGCCGCCACCACCGCATGGGCGGCGATCTGGTCGACGCGCTGGCCCTTCCACTCCCGATAGCTGGATCGGATGCTCTGGGCCACGTCGTCGGGATCGCTGCCGTCCGCGAAGGCCCGGTCGAGGCGCTCCCGGAGCGGCGCCACCAGCTCGGCGGCGAGCTCGTCGGCCAGATCAGCGACCGTCGTCGGTGCCGCCGCCGGCCCGGCGATGGTCGACACCAGATCGGCGCCAGCGGTCGCCGCGGCGGCCAGGGACGGCACGGCGAGGGACTGGTAGCGGGCCACGTGGTCCTCCGGGGCGGGAAGAACGTCGTCGGCCTTCGGGTTGCCCTTGGCCGACGCCAGCGAGGCCAGCACCTCGTTCTGCTCGTCGGACAGCTCCCGCTTGATCCGCCGAGCCAGGTTCTTCTCGAGGGCAGTGGTGGCGGCGTCACGCCGGGCCACCAGTTCGGCCGCTGGGTCGGGCGGACCCTCGGGCTCGCCCTCCTCGGCCACGGCCTCGGGCTCCGGTTCGGAGACGACCTCGACCTCGTCGAGTTCTGCCACCACGGGCTCGGGCTCGGCCGCCACCCCCGGTTCGGCCTCGGCGGCCTCGGCGGCCTCGTCCGGGCCGTCGGGCGTCTCGGTCCCGGTCTCGTCCTCGGTCTCGTCCGCGTCGGGATCCTGCTGGCGGAGTCGGGCGAACACGTCGGCCGCCTTGTCGCCCTCGCCGGAGCGGACGACCTTGACCGACGAGGAGTGGCGGCCCTCGACCGGGTCCGGGGCGAGGGAGTCGGGCCCCTCAGCGCCCTCGGCGTGGGGCTCGTCGGTGCCGAGCGCGGCATCGGCGGGCTCGCCCTCCGCCTCGGCGCCACCCTCTTCGTCAGCCACCGTCGCGGAATCGCCGTCAGCGGCGCCGGACAGCTCGTCGGTCTCGGCGTCGGCGTCGACCGGCTCTGCCTTCGCCTCGGTCGCCACGGCGGCCGACGCGGAGGCGATCTCGGCCTCGAGGATCTCGTCCTCGTCCTCACCGGCGCGCAGCGATGCCGTCTCCGCCGCCAGCTTCGCCTCGGGCAGGGCGATGTGGAGCTCCTCGGTGGCGACGTCGAGCGTCTCGCGCACCACGTCGTAGGCCGAGAGCAACCGGTCGCGACCAGCCTGCAACTGCTCGATCTGCTGTCGCAGCAGCTTGCGGCGCCGGGCGAGGTCCTCGAGCATCCGCTGGCGGACCTTCTGGGCCTCGCCGACCATGTCGCGGCCTTCCTGGCGGCCCGCCTCGACCAGGTCGGCGGCCTCGCTGCGGGCCTTCTCCAACTCCGTCTCGGCGTCGGAGCGGATACCGGAGGCCACCTCCTCGGCCTCGGCCGTCTTGCGGGTGAGGACGGAGTCGGCGTCGTCGCGCATCTGCTGGGACTCGTCGCGGGCCTCGCGCAGAAGCCGGGCCACGTTCTCCTCCGCCTTGCCCCGGATCTCGGTGGAGGCGGCCTGGGCTGCCTCGAGCACACGGGCCGTCTCGTCTCCCAGCAGTCGCGCCAGCTGCCCGGGGTCGAGCTCGTCGATCGGGGCGGTGCGCTTCTCCGCCTGCCCGAGCTGGTGAGCGAGCTCGGCTTCGCGCTCGCGGGCGGCTCGGAGCTGGTTCGCCACCTGCAACAGGTAGCGCTGGACCTCGAGCGGGTCCAGCCCCCGGCGAACCATCGTGAACTGCTGCTCGAGGATGCGATCCGGATCGATCGGCGCGGGTGTCTCGGCCATCGCAGTCCGATGGTACCGATGCTCGCTCGAACCGCCGGTGATGCCCGACGACCTCGGACGATGCCCTCGAACGCGCCCCGAACCCTCGGGGCGGTGTCAGGAACGCGACGCGGCCGGTCAGGGCAACTGTGCGGATGCCGGTTCGGCGGGGAGCACGGCGTCGCCGCCGCCGACCGTGGCCAGCACGGCGAGGGCGTCGTCGAGGTCCTCGACCGGTTCGACCCGCAGTCCGTCGGCGTGGCGGCGGGCCTCGTCGATCTCGCTGCTCGGCACCAGCATCAGCTGCACACCTTCCCGCTTGGCCGCTTCCACCTTCTGGGCGATGCCACCGATCGGGCCGACCCGGCCGTCGAGCTCCATCGTGCCGGTCGTGGCGATCGACAGGCCGCCGGTGAGGCTCCCGGGTGTCATCACATCGAGCAGGCCGAGCGTGAACGCCAGCCCCGCCGAAGGTCCGCCCACCCGTCCGGAGTCGATGGTGACGTCGACCGGGAAGTCGAAGCTGAGCCCGTTCGTCTGGAGCGCGATGCCCAGATAGGCCCGGGACGGATCCTCGGGGCGAGCACCGAGGGCCACATCGACCGTGCGGCTCCCGCCCGGCTCCCGCTCGTCGACCGGGCACTGCGTCTCGGCGCTGGCGTCGCTCTGGGCGATCGCGGGCAGGTCGAGGGTGGTGACCTCCATGCTCACCTCAGTGCCCGGTGCGACGGGCGCGAGCGTCTCGATGAGGTCCGAGGCGAGGGCGACCGGAGTGCCGTCGACCGAGGTGATGACGTCGCCGACGCCGAGCACCCCGCACGCCGGTGTCCCCTCCTCCACCGGGGCGGCGACCAGCGCACCGGAGCCCGACGCCGGGATGTCGTAGCCCAACCGGGTGAGGGCCTGGTACGTCGCCGCGTCCTTCGACTGGCTCATCGCCTGCAGGTTGAGCTGGCGGTTCTCCTCCGGCGTCTGGTTCGGGAAGAGCTCTTCCTCGCTCTTCACGTCCACAGCCGGGTTGATCCAGGCCGCCAGGAGGTCGATCGGGGTGGCGTGGCGCAACGAGACGGTCAGGAAGTCGATGTTCCCGTCGCTCTCGTAGGTCGGCGCACCCTCGACCGAGATGAGCGGCTCGGTGGCGCGCGCCGAGCCCGGACTGAGCGTGTAGTACGGCAGCTTCACCAGCAGCGCGGCGGTCACCAGACCGACGACCACGATCGTCCCGAGGACCGCGACCCACCGGCGGCGCGGAGACCAGCGGCGCGGCTCATCGGGCGGAGGCGGCTCCTCCGGTGGCCCCTGGATGGTGAGCTCTTCGACGGTCACGGCTGCTCCCGCGGCGGGACGACGGCGGTTCAGCCTGCCACGTCACCAGGAGCACCCCACCGCGCCCGGTCGCCGGTGTGGCGCGAGGATGGTCCCGGTGACGAGGAACGACCCCTTCCGGCCCGTCCTGGGCGACGACATCGGACCCACCGGCGTCCAGCGCGCCCGATCCGGGGTGGTGCTCGCGATCGTGCTGGTGCTGCTCGGGATCGTCGCGGCCGTCGCCCTCGGCGTCATCGCCCTCGTGGCGTGGACGCTGCTCAAGACCGCGCTGGGATGACCGTGGCGGACCGCCGTCTCGACCCGGTCGCCCTTCGCCGGCGCGCCGCCGCCACGGCGGGGCACACGGGCGACGTCGCCGGGGCTCGGGCACTGGTGGGCGACGAGGAGCCGAAGGTGCGGGCCACGGCCTTGGCCGCCCTGCACCGCCTCGATGCCCTGGCGCCGGCCGAGCTGCTCGCCGCACTGGAAGACCCCGATGCCGCCGTACGCCGGCGGGCGTGCGAGGTGGCGACGACCTTTGCCGGCGCCACCGGCGAGCCGCCCGACCCGGAGATCGCCGTCGCGGTCGCCGCCCTCCTCGACGACGCCGACCCGACCGTGGCGGAGGTCGCCGCCTGGGCCACCGGCGAGCGCCCTCCCGCAGAGGGGTCCGTCGTGGCCCGCCTCGCCCGGATCGCGACCTCCCACGACGACGCGCTGTGCCGCGAGGCGGCGGTGGCCGCCCTCGGCGCCCTCGGCGATCCCGCCGGCCTGCCGGCCATCCTCACCGCCACGGCCGACAAGGCGACGGTTCGCCGTCGGGCGGTCATCGCCCTCGCACCGTTCGAGGGGCGCGAGGTCGACGAGGCCCTCGAACGAGCTCGCACCGACCGGGACTGGCAGGTCCGCCAGGCGGCGGAGGACCTGCTCACTCCATGAACATGACCTTCAACGCATCGAACGACTCGACGCAGTGCCCGGCGCCGAGCACCACCGACTCGAGCGGAGCATCGACGAGGTGCACCGGCACCTCGGTCTCGGACTCGATGCGCAGATCGAGCCCCCGCAACATGCCGCCGCCGCCCACGAGGTGGATGCCCTGCTCGATGAGGTCCTGAGCCAGCTCCGGCGGAGCCTGACCGAGGCACGACACCACCGCGTCGACCATCGCCGACACCGGCTCGTCGATCGCCTCGCGCACCTCCTCGGCCGTGAGGATGACCGTCTTGGGCAGGCCGCTCATCAGCTCCCGTCCGCGTACCTCGGCGGCGAACTCGTTCTCGGTGGGCCACGCCGAGCCGATGGTGACCTTGATCTCCTCGGCGGTTCGCTCCCCCACCGCGATGCCGTACTCGCGGCGGATGTAGGTCTGCACGGCGGCATCGATGTCGAAGCTGCCCACCCGCACCGCCTCGAGCGCCACGACTCCTCCGAGCGAGATCAGGGCCACCTCCGACGTGCCACCCCCGATGTCGATGACCATGTTGCCGAGCGGCTCGTTGATCGGCAGGCCGGCACCGATGGCGGCCGCCATGGGCTGCTCGATCA
>DATDIY010000360.1:0-4500 GCA_036520815.1 Acidimicrobiales bacterium | reverse complement strand
ATGGCGCTCAACCGCGGGAAGGCGTCGATCACCCTCGACATCCGCAGCGAGGCGGCTGCGCCGGTGCTACGCCGCCTCGTGACGCAGTTCGACGTGGTCGTCGAGTCGCAGAAGCCGGGCTCGCTCGACGCCGCCGGCCTCGGGTACGAGGCCATGAAGCAGGAGAACCCCGGGCTGATCTGGTGCTCGATCTCCGGCTTCGGCACGACCGGGCCCTACGTCGACGCTCCGGGCCACGACCTGACCTACATGGGCGTCGCCGGCATGCTGGCCAACGTCGGCAGCAACGGCGGCTACCCGGTGCCCGACGGGGTCATCGGCATCCCGTACGCGTCGCTCGTCTCGGCCGTCGGCATCCTCTCCGCGCTCGCCCAGCGGGAGCGCACCGGCGAGGGCGCCCGCATCGACACCAGCATCACCGACTCGATCACCTGGGCGCTCTCCGACCAGTTCGCCACCCAGGTGTCGAGTGGCGGGGCGGGCTGGGGGCCCATGGCGTGCCGCCAGAACTACCGGTGCGCCGACGACAAGTGGGTCACCGTCACCGCCGCCGAGCCCCGCTCGTGGGCGAAGCTGTGCGAGGCGATGGACGCACCGGACCTGGTCGACCAGTTGTACGGGCCGGACCAGCCCGGGCTGATCGAGAAGCTGACCGCCGGATTCGCCACGAAGCCGTCGACCGACTGGCGCGCCGCGCCGGGGTTCGCCGGCGGGGTCGGACCGGTGCTGACGCTGCCCGAGGTCGTCGACGACGCGCATGCCGTGGCGACCGACAGCGTGCTGCACGAGGAGGCCCTCGGTCGGCCCCTGCCCGGCAACCCGGTGCGCTTCAACGGGCTCAGCGGCGCGCAGGCAGCCAACGCCCGCACCGTTCCCTCTGAGCTCGGACAGGACACCGACGCCGTCCTCGCTGCTGCGGGTTGCACGGCCGAGGAAATCGAGTCGTTGCGCCGCGACGGCGTCATCTGAAAGGACACTTCATGGCAGTCGAGATCGATCTCACAGGCCACCGGGCCCTCGTGACCGGAGGCGGACAGGGTGTCGGCGAGGGCATCGCGCTGCTGCTCGCCCAGGCCGGCGCTGAGGTCGTCGTCAACGACATCGTGGCCGAGCGGGCCCAGGGCGTCGTCGACCAGATCGAAGCCGCCGGCGGCAGGGGCATCGCCGCCCCGTTCGACCTCACCGACCTCGACGCCGTGAAGGCCGGCTTCGAGGCCTTCGGTGGAGGCATCGACATCCTGGTCAACAACGCCGGCAACGCCGGCAGCGAGGGTGTCGGGGCGCGTGGGTTCTTCTGGGAGCTCGACACGGCCCGGTGGGACGCCTACATCAAGATCAACCTCTACGCCGTGATGCACACCGTGCACGTGGCTGTGCCCGACATGATCGAGAAGGGTTGGGGTCGTCTGATCACCGTCGTCTCCGACGCCGGACGGGTGGGCGACGCCCAGGGCGCGGTGTACAGCGGGGCCAAGGCCGGCGCCGCCGGGTTCATGCGGTCGATCGCCCGCGAGGCCGGCCGCTACGGCATCACCGCCAACAACATCTCGCTCGGCACGATGAACGTCGCCACCACGGCGCAGTCCTGGACCGATCTCACCACGCCCCACGCCAAGGCGATGATGAAGCAGTACATCGTTCGCCGGCCCGGGCTGCCGAGCGACGTTGCTGCCATGGCGCTGTACCTCGCCAGCGAGCAGTCCGAGTGGGTGACGGGCCAGACCTATCCGGTGAACGGCGGGTTCTCGCTGGCGCAGTAGGTCCCGCGCCGCCTCTCACGCACGTTCTGGCACGCAGATCGGGCGACCGTCCGCCCGATCCGCGTGCCGGAACGCCCGCGACCGGCGCAGCCGACCTCGGCTCACCAGCCCCAGGTGCCGGGACCGCCCTTGAACGGGCCGACGATCTTCGACGTGACCCAGCCGCCGTAGAAGTCGCCATCGCTGGGCACGACCAGTTCGCCGGCGACCGTGCAGCGGTCCATCTTCTGGGCGTAGAAGGCGATGTGGCCGCCGAGCGCCTCGAAGCCCTCGGTCGGCTCGGGATAGGTCCAGGCCGCGGCGGCGGCCACGACGTCACCGACCACCACGTCGAAGTAGGACGCCTGGCCCTTCCACTCGCACATGGTGCGCCCGGTGGTGGCCACGATGAACCCCAGCTCGACGTCGTCGGGCGGCAGGTAGAAGGCCGGGGGCTGGCTCGTCTCGAGCACCCGGAGCGCGCTGGTCGTCTCCGCCACCACGGTGCCACCGAGCTCGACGATCACGAGGTCGTTCGTCGGTTCCACCCGCGGTGGGCGGGGGTAGTCCCAGACCGACTCCTGGCCGGGGCCGGGCGCGATGGGCGTGGGGCGCGCCATGGGCGCCAGCATGGTGGGAATGGAAGCCGACGCCAACCCGGGTGCCGACGCGGCGGCGTCGGGTCCGAGCCCGGACGACCTCGCCGCCCTGTCGGCCTACGCCACGGCTCTCGCCGACGGGATCGAGGCGGCATTGGCGCCGTGGGTCGAGCGATCCGTGGAGCGGGTCCATGTCGATCGACTCGCCCGGCGACCACCGATCGAGGTCCGCGAGGCGGCGACGCGTGCCGGCGCCGAGGCCCGGGCCACGGTCGGTCCCCGGGTGCGGACGCTGCTGGCCCTCGACATCGACGAGCAGCGCACCGGTCCGCTGGCCATGGTCCGCGAGGCGGTGGTGTACCCGACCCGGGTGCTGCAGGAGGCTGGGGTCGCGCCCGTCGAGCGCGACGAGTTCGCCGCCCGCCAGTTCCCCGACGACCTCTATGACCTGGCCCCCGCCACCTTCGCCGACCTCGATCCCGACCTCCACGAGACGGGTCTGGTCTGGGGGGCGGCGAAGGCCCATGTGCACCTGTCGCGCCGTCGGGCCGAGGGGCGTCGCTGACGCCTCCGCCGAGCCGGCCGGCGGTCGCGGGATACCGTGCCGGCCATGAAGCTCGTCACCGCGATCATCAAGCCACATCAGCTCGACCGGGTGAAGGACGCGCTGAAGGCAGCCGGCCTCCACGGAATGACGGTCGACGAGGTCAAGGGGTTCGGCCGCCAGGGTGGCCACACCGAGACCTACCGGGGCGCGGAGTACACCGTCGACCTGCTGCCCAAGGTCAAGGTCGAGACCGTGGTGCCCGACGAGCTCGCCGAGCAGGTGGCCGACATCGTCGTCGCCGCCGCCCGCACCGGGAAGATCGGTGACGGGAAGGTCTGGATCAGCAGCATCGACAAGGTGATCCGCATCCGCACGGGTGAGGTCGGCAACGAAGCCGTGTGACCTGCCGTCACGGGTGAGCCAAACGGGGGAGCGCATGGGCGATCGTTCGAGGAGGGCCGCACTCGCGGCCGCCATCGTGCTGGCGGCCGCGGCCTGCTCCAGCAGCGGGGGAGAGGAACCCTCGGTCACCACGACCACGCTCGCGTCCGGAGCGCCGGCGGAGCTGGCCGCCGCAGGCGGTGACTGGGTCCTGCCCGGCCACGACTACGACAACAGCCGGGCCACGACCAGCTCCCGCATCGACGCCAGCACGGTCCGCCAGCTGGAGGTGGCGTGGCGTCACGAGGTCGACGGCAGCCTCTCGACCGTGCCCCTCGTCGTCGGCGACACCGTCTACGCCCAGGACGGCACCGGTCGCGTCTCCGCCCTCGACAGGGAATCGGGTGCCCTGCGCTGGGAGTCCCAGGCCTACGGTCGCAGCATCGGCCCCTACGGGGTGGCGGTGGCCGACGGCCGGGTGTTCGGCGTGCACGGCTCCGACGGCGTGGTCGCGCTCGATGCTGCCACCGGCGCCGAGCTCTGGGTGCGTGACATCACCGCCACCCCGACCACCGGCATCGACATCCAGCCGACGGTCTACGACGGAATGGTGCTGGCGAGCTCGGTGCCGGTCAGCATCGGTGGCATCTACACCGGCGGTGACCGTGGGGTGCTCCACGCCCTCGACGCCGTCACCGGCGAGGTGCGGTGGACCTTCGACACGACCACCGACGACCTCTGGGGCAACCCGGCGGTGAACTCCGGCGGCGGGGCGTGGTACCCACCCGCCATCGACACCGAGCGGGGCCTGGTGGTGTGGGGCATCGCCAACCCGGCACCGTTCCCGGGCACTCCGGAGTACCCGAACGGAACGAGTCGACCCGGGCCGAACCTCTACACCGACTCGGCGGTGGCGCTCGACGTCCACACCGGCGAGCTGCGGTGGTACCACCAGGTCCACCCCCACGACCTGTTCGATCGCGACCTCGTGCACACGCTGATCGCCCGCACGGCCGACGGACCCGTCACCGTGGCCACCGGCAAGGGGGCGGTGGTCGTGGGCCTCGATCCCGACACCGGCGAGCTGCGTTGGTCGGCGTCCGTCGGCCATCACGAGAACGACGAGCTCACCGAGCTGAGCGGGCCCACCCTCGTGGCGCCCGGCACCTACGGAGGGGTCATCAGCCCGCCGGCCACCGCCGACGGTGTCGTGTACCTGGCGGTGGTCGACGCC
>DATDIY010000359.1:0-29093 GCA_036520815.1 Acidimicrobiales bacterium | reverse complement strand
GCCTCAGCCCCGGTGTTCATCGGGATCACCTGATCGAGGCCGACCAGGTTCGCCAGCTCGGCGCACAGCGGACCGAGCTGATCGTTGCGGAACGCCCGGCTGGTGAGGGTCAGTCGGTCGAGCTGGGCGTGGGCCACCGCGGTGAGGCGAGGGTTGGCATGGCCGAAGTTCATCGCCGAGTACGCGGCGAGCAGGTCGAGGTACCGCCGCCCCGCGGCATCGGTCACCCACGAGCCCTCCCCGCTCACGAGCGTCACCGGCAGCGGGTGATAGGAGTGGGCCGCGTAGCGGTCCTCCAGCGCCGCCGGATCGGCGACCGCGGCGGCTGTCCCCTCGGGCCGGGCATCGATCGTGGTCATGGCCGCACCTCCAGGGTGGCGCACTTGACCGAGCCGCCGGCCTTCTGGAGCTCGGAGGTGTCGAGCAGGATCGGGTCGAACCCCCGCGCCTCGAGCTGGCCGGCCAGGTCGACGGCACCGGCGGCGAGCACCACGTGGCGGCCATCCGAGCACGCGTTGAGCCCGAAGGCGAGCGCATCGGCCGTCGAGGCGATCACGGCGTCTCCGAAGCGCTCGGCGAGCACCCGCTGGCTCGCCGGCGAGAACGCCGGCGGGTAGTAGGCGATGGCGCCCTCGTCGTCGAGCACGGCCAGCGCGGTGTCGAGGTGGTACCAGCGGGGATCCACCAGCTCCAGCGCCAGGACCTCTCGCCCGCTGAAGTGGCGCACCTCGTCGTGAGCGGCGGTATCGGTGCGGAAGCCCCACCCGGCGAGCACGAGGTCGCCGGAGAGGAGGAGATCGCCCTCGCCCTCGTTCCAGCTCGTGGCCCGGACGACCTCGAATCCACGCTCGGCGAACCAGGCGGCGAAGACGTCCTCCTCGCCCCTGCGCTCGGTGTGCCGGAACCGGCTGAGCAGCACCCGCCCGTCGAGGACCAGACCGGCGTTGGCGCTGAACACGAGGTCCGGCAGACCCTCGACCGGATCGATGATCTCGACCAGGTGACCGAGGCGTTCGTAGGTCGACCGCAGGGCCTCCCACTGGCGCTGCGCGAGCGGCAGGTCGACCGGGATCGTGCGGCGCATCCAGGGGTTGATCTCGTACTCGACGCCGAAGTGGTTCGGCGGGCACATGGCGAACTGCCGCCGTCGCGCTCTGCGCTCCCTCCCGATCGTGTCGGGCGGAGCGGACGGGCTCGGGGCAACCAGGGTCATGCCTGCACGCTCGCATGGTGAAACCAGCGGGACAATGCGCAGACCCTGCGCATACAGTTCGAATCATGCTTCGAGACGACATCGACCGCCAGATTGTTGCGTGCCTCGTGGTGGACGGGCGGGCTACGTTCCAGGCCATCGGTGCCGAGGTCGGGCTGTCGGCGCCCGCCGCCAAGCGTCGCGTCGACCGGCTGGTGGCCGAGGGCACCATCACCGGCTTCACCGCACTCGTCGACCCGGCCGCCGAGGGCTCCCCGCTCGAGGCATTCGTCGAGCTGCACTGCCAGGGCGCGATCACCCCCGGTTCGGTGCTCGACATCGTCCGACCGCACCACCAAGTCATCGACGCGTACACGGTCAGCGGTACAGCTGACGCGCTCGTCCATCTTCGGTGCACCGACGTTGCCGAGCTCGAGCGCACCCTCGAACAGATGCGGACCGACGAGCGCGTCGCCCGCACGAGCACGATCATCGTCCTCTCGCGCTTGATCACCCGTCCGATCTGACGAGACGGTTCACGGATTCGACGGTCGACGTCCGTTCCCGCCGTGGCGACCGCCCACCAGGAGCCGATCGGCGGCTAGAGCTGCACCACGCCCGGGAGGGAGCGGAATCGCTCGTCGAACACCTCGTCGGTCCAACGCATGAAGGTGGCGTCGAAGAAGAGCGTCTCGCTGGCCACCAGGCCGTCGCGGAAGTCGAAGCGGGTGACGTGGGTGCTGGAGGGACGGGTGCCGTCAGGGGCGAGGAACGACGACGACATCACTCGCAGCAGTGAGTCGTCGGTGGCGTACTCGGTCACCTCGGCGCCCTCGGCCAGCCGGGCTGATCGGTCGAAGCACGGGATCGGCCCGGCCTCGGTGAAGAAGCTCGCCCACAGCGCGATCTGCGCCTCCATGCCGGTGACCTGGAGCCGGTAGGGGAAGAACCGGTACACGCAGTCATCGGTCATGGTGGACAGGGTCAGATCCCAGTCGCGAGTCATCTCGCCGTCGCCGTGTGTCGCGACAAGCTTCCGCATCGCGTCGATGTCCATGCGGACGGGGACCCGTCCGTGCGTCAGAGCGTGGCGCCGAGGGTGGCGAGATCGCCCTCGAGGAGCTTGTCGACGTCGGCGAGCTTCTCGTCGCCTTCATAGGGCTTCGTGTAGCCGCTGCTCGCCGAGAACCGCTCGATCATGTCGTGCGGCATCGCCTCGCCGCCGGTGATCTCCTCGATCTTCGGACCGATGCGCTTGGCGATGGTCGCCAGACGCTCGCGGTCGAGTCCGAAGAAGCGGATGCCGTTCTCGCCGATCATCAGGCGCGCTTCGTCGTCGGGCACGCCGGCAAAGGCGTCGGCGAGGAAGTGCTTGGTCTGGGGCCAGGTCGACTCGTGGTGGGGGAAGTCACGACCGAAGAGGATCGTCTCCACCCCGAGTTGGTGGCGTTGCTCGACCTCTGCCTTGTGGATGAACGATGCGCCGGCGAGGCAGTTCGTCTTCCAGTACTCGCTCGGCGGACGCTTCGCCGGGAGCACGTCGCGGTTCTTCTCCCAGATCTCGTCGAGGTGGGCGAGCGTCGCCGGGATCCAGTCGAGGCGGATCTCGGTGAGCTCGAGCTTGAGCTCGGGGTGCCGGTCGAACACCCCGCCGAGCATCATCTGCCACATCGGCTGGCGGGAGTCGAGGTTCTTGTTGAGGAAGTCGAAGAAGAACTGCACCGACTCATCGGCCACGGCGTTGGCGTGCTGGGCCATCGCCTCGAAGTCGGTGCTACCGGCGGCGGTGGCGACGTCGTTGTAGATCTTCTCGAGCTGCGGGAAGGCCGAGCCGATCATCGTGCCGTAGCCGGCGTGGACGACCATGGTGAGGTTGGTGGCCGCGCAGGTCGCCCAGAACGGGTCCCAGTACGGGTCGGAGAGCGGCGGCATGTCGGGGTGCTTGAGGTAGCCGGGGCCGTACACGCCGAGGAAGTTGTGATCCGCCATCCACTGGAGCTCGGCGACCTGGGCGTCCATGTCGACGCAGGGGCCGATGGCGCCGGTGATCAGCAGCCGGTCGGGCGCGAAGCCGAACGCGTCGTGGCAGTAGCGGTTCCAGCCCTTCGCGCCCGCGTCCCAGGCATCGAGGCCGTAGTCGCGCCCGGTGACGTTGTGGAACATGTCGCCGAGTCGGGAGTCGCCGAGGTAGATGAGCTCGGCGGCGACGCCCTCGCGGTCCATGTCGGCGAGACGGACCACCGGGTCGTAGAGGCCCTGCCAGTCCTCGCGCTGGGCCTCGAGGTGCTCGAGCTCGGCGGCCCCGACGTCGGTCTGGGAGCCGCCGGCCGCCTTCACCCCGATGCAGTAGATGGCGCGGGGGTAGATCTCGTCGTTGTCCTGGTGGAGCTGGGGGAGCAGATCGTGGAACTGCTTCGGCAGGTACTCCGGCCACAGCTCCTTGGGCACTCCTGCGTGCGAGTCGCACGAGACGATGATCACTCGATCTTCCATGAGGCTTCCCCTGGTGGTCGGAGCCCGGCTCTCCCGGGCTGCGCTCGACAACTTCCACGGTAGCCAGTCCGTTGGAGGACCAGCACTCACGTGTCCACCAGAGCGACCGACTGCGGACGCCGGACCGAGCGTGCGCCGGTGGTAGACCGGGACCCCAGGGGGCGGTGGACGTCGATCCACTTCGGAGGTCCCCTTTGCGATCGAAGAGATGGAGCTCGCATGACTCGGGTCGGATTCGTCGGCGTCGGAAGCATCGGTCTCCCCATGCTCGAGCGGGTGGCGTCGGCAGGGTTCGAGGTCTCGTTCTTCGCTCGGCGGCCTGAGGCCGTCACCCGGGCCGAGGAGTCCGGCGCACTCGCGGTGCGGTCGCTCCGCGACCTCGGCTCGAGCAGTGATGTGGTCGTTGTGTGCGTCTACACCGACGCCCAGGTCAACGAGGTGTGCATCGGCCCGGACGGGCTCTTCTCGACTCTCGCGCCGGGAGCGCTGGTGATCATCCACACCACGTGCAGTCCGAACACGATCACCGCACTGGCCGAGCTCGGTCGGACCTCGGGGATCGACGTCCTCGACGCCGCGTTCAGCGGTAGCCCCGACGCCGTCGCTGCCGGCACGATCACGGTCCTCGTCGGCGGTCCCACCGACCTCCTCGAACGGGCCCGGCCGGTGCTCTCGGCCTACGCCGAGACGATCCGGCACGTCGGCGAGCTGGGCGACGGCCAGAAGGTGAAGCTCGTCAACAACGCGCTCCTCGGCGCTCATGCCGCCCTCGTCGTCGAAGCCGACCGGGTCGCCCGGGACCTGGGGATCGACCCGATGACGGCGTTCGACGCCATCGCCCACTGCAGTGGCAACAGCAACGCGCTGGGGATCGCCCGCCAGATCGGGTCGGCGCAGCAGTTCGCCGAGCTCGCCGGTCCCTACATCGACAAGGACGTCGCCACCGCCCAGAGCGTCGCTGCCGACTGCGGCACCGACCTCGGGCTGCTCGCCTCGGTGGCGACGGCCCGCTCCGCCCTCCCCGATGTGCCCACGGCCCAGATGCTGTGGGACATCGAGCAGATCAAGCAGCTGAAGGCGCGCTACTTCCGGTTCATCGACACCAAGCAGTGGGACGCCTTCCGGGGCCTGTTCACCGAGGACGCCCGCCACCTGCTGCCGTCCGAGGCCGGCGAGCAGCGGTACCAGGCGGGCGACGAGTACATCGAGAGCATCTCCACCGTCCTGGCCGACGCGATGACGGTCCACCACGGCCACATGCCCGAGATCCGCCTGCTGAGCGACACCGAGGCCGAGGGCATCTGGTCGATGTTCGACTACGTCGACATCCCTGACGGTGTCACCAACCAGGGTTACGGCCACTACCACGAGACCTACCGCAAGGGTCCCGACGGTCAGTGGCGGATCAGCTCGAAGGACAACCGGCGCCTGCACATCGACGCGCTGCCGGACGGGCACTTCTCGTCCTAGGGACGACAGCACTCGCCTCGAGTCGTAGCGTGAAAGGCCATCCGATGCGGGGGAAGAGGTGGGTCGTGGGGGATCAACGCACCGTGAAGGCCAGCGAGGTCGATCTCACCGACCGGTCGCTCTACCAGTCGGGCGTTCCGCACGACCTGTTCACGGAGCTCCGCTCCATCGGTGGCGTCATCCGCCACCCCGCGGTCTCGCTCCCCGGCGCCGAGAACTTCGAGTTCTGGTCGGTCGTACGCCACCACGAAGCCCAGGCCGCGAACCGGGACTGGGAGACGTTCACCGCTGTCGACGGACCTGGCATCACGCCACAGGCGTTGTACCGCGATGCCGAGATGATCGTGTCGTTCGATCCGCCGGACCACACGCGGGTCCGCCGACTCCTCAGCTCGGGGTTCACCCCGCGGATGGTGGCGCGCCTCGAGTCCGATCTCGAACGGCGGTCGGAGCGGATCCTCGACGACATCATGGCGCGAGGCGACGACGTCATCGACTTCGTCTTCGGCATCGCTCACGAGCTGCCGATGCACGTCATCGCCGACATCGTCGGGATCCCGGAGTCGGATCGCCCGTGGGTGTTCGAACAGACCGACGTGATGCTGCGCAGCTTCGACCCGGAGTCCGGGACCGCCGGTGAGATCGCGCTGGCGGCCCAGCTCGGTCTCTACGAGTACGCGCAGAAGCTGACGGAGGAGAAGCGGGCCCGACCCACCGACGACATCTGGACGATGCTCACCACGGCTGAGGTCGTCGACGACGACGGCAACGCCAGCGGGTTGGGCCACCAACTCGACGCGTTCTTCATGATCCTCTCGGTCGCCGGCAGCGAGACGACGCGCAACGCGCTCAGCCAAGGGATCCTGGCGTTCGCCGAGGAGCCCGAACAGTTCGCCGCGTTGCGCCGCGACCCGGAGCTGCTGGTGCCGGCGGCCGACGAGGTCCTGCGCTGGTCGACACCGGTCCTGATGTTCGCCCGCACCGCCACGCGCACCGTCGAGCTCGGCGGGGAGACGATCGAGAAGGGTGACCGCATCGTCATCTGGTACCCGTCGGCCAATCGTGACGACAGGGTGTTCGCCGACCCGTTCCGCTTCGACGTGACGCGCACCCCCAACCCGCATGTGAGCTTCGGGGGTGGGGGACCGCACTACTGCCTCGGCGCCAACCTGGCCAAGAAGGAGATACAGGTGATGCTCGGAGCTCTCTCCCGGAGGTTCGACCGCGTCGAGATCGCGGGTGCCCCCGAGTGGTCGGGCGTCGGACCGATCCACAACGTCGGCGTGTCGCTCCGACGCCTGCCCGTTCGCCTCAGCCCGTCGTAGCATCGCCGCCGGGTGGGTCAACAGGGGGAGAACGTCGATGTCGAAGGCGAGCGCCAACGCGGCGCTGATGCGCAGGTACATCGAGACGGTGAAGGGGGTGAAGGAGGGGACCGCCGATGGGCGGGACATCCTGCGCTTCTACAGCCCCGACATCCGGGTCGAGTCGACCGGGCGCAGCCCCGTGGCCGGGACGTTCGCCGGACGCGACTTCTACGAGAGGTGGCTCCCGTTGTGGGCCGTCTACGACGTCACGATCGTCGAGCTCAAGGACCTCCTCGCCAGCGACACACGGGTTGCGTTCCTGGTGGTCGAGGAGTACCGCCACATCGAGAGCGACGAGGTGCTCCGGGTGGATCGCATCTCCTCCTACGAGATCGAGGACGACCTGATCACGTCGATGACCGTGGTGGACAAGGACCAGTACGTGGCCGACGACTTCTGGACCCGGACCCAGCCGTGACGGCGGCCGAGCTCCCCGACACGCTGGGACCGGCGCGGGGGAGCAGGTACCCGTGCAAGTTGCGGACCGTGCTCGGGCTCTTCGCGGCCGAGGGCACCGGTCACGACGAGTTCGTTGCGGGGCTGACCGAGTGGCACCGCACGGTGGCGCTCGAGTGGCGCGGGCGGGGGTGGTCGACCCGAACCGGTGTGAGGATCGCGGGCACCGAGCCGCTTCTGCAGGCCAGCATCGGTGACCTCGTCGGCGAGACGATCTCCCCGATCGACGGCTTCGCCACGATCGACCTGGAGGACTACGACCCGACGGCCGCGCAGTTCGACCGGTTGCTCGAGCCGGTCGAGGACCTCGCCGACTCGTTGGCCGGCATCATCGACCCGGCCCGGTCGTTCGCCATGGCGGGACTGGCGAACCTCGTCCTCGCCGGCGAGGGCCCCGTGGCGATGATGCTGATGTGCACGCACCGATCCGGCGTCGACCTCGTCGACACCCACACGTGGTGGTGCTCGTTCGGCGACGTCATGCGCAGCGCTCCCTCGGGCCACACCCTCGGCTACCACCAGGTGCAGTGCGACCCGGAGCTCTCGCAGTCGGCCGCGCAGCGCTCAGGGCTCTCGTCGACCGCCTTCGATCTCGGCGACCTGGTGTACCTGACCGACGTCGACTCGTTCGTCGTCGCCGCCACCGCTCACAGGCCGTCGGTCGACCCCGGCCCTCCGATCAACCAGCGCGACGACTTCATCACGTTCGAAGGGGCGGTCGGAGCGTTCTGCACGATGCTGGCGCCCTGACCTCGGCGGCGGCACGGCGGCCGCCATCCGGCGATCGTCTGTCGATCACATGATCGTGTTCGACTCCGAGCTGTGGTCCTTCCCGTCGGTGAACTGGCGGATCATGGCGTCCTGCACGTAGCTGGCCACGAGTCGGCCGTCGCGGCTGAACACGCGGGCACGGCCGTGCACCCGTCCCCCGCCGGCGTAGATGCTCTCCTGATCGAGCAGCAGCCAGTCGTCGAGCTCGAACGGCTGGTGGAAGGTCGTGGTGTGGCCCACGACTCCGGTCGAGATGGTGCGATGGGCCTGCTCCTGACCGACCCCGGCGTGGGGGAGCATCGCCGTTCCGATCAGCATGGTGCCGGTGCCGGCGCACAACATCGCCTGGTTGGCGGGCTGGTTCGGCAGGGGCACCGTCGAGCGGATCCACAACCGCAGCTCGGGCGGGCCCACGGCGTGGTCGCTCGACACGTAGTCGACCTCGCCCACCACCCGCAGCTCCACGCCCTCGGCGCCACTTCCTCTTGCCGTGAACGCGCCGCACTCCTCGGGGCCCGGCACCGTGGGCATGGCATCGGCGTGTCGGATCAGGTCCGCCTCGGGTGCGCCCGTCAGGAGCTGGACACGAGCCGCGTTCTTACCGTCCTGGGTGACGGTGATCGTGTCGGCGCCGAACGCACGCCCGGCGTAGAAGCGATCGAGCTCCAGTTCGATCGGGGCGACACGGCTGACGGGCCGGGAGAACACGCCGTGAGCCGTCTTCACCGTGTGGGCGCCGAGGCCCTCCAGCGCCGCGGCGGCGATCGACCACGCCATGAGCTGCACGCCGTTGACGACGATGCGGCCGTCGAGCTCTCGGGCCGGGACCTGGAACGACCCGTCGCCACGAGAGTCGAGATGCAGCAGTGCGGGCAGATCGATGTCGATCAACGCACCCAGCCGCGAGGCAGGGGGAAGTCGAGGTCGGCGTAGGTCACGATGCCGGGCGCCGCGTTCATGACGGCGGGGATGGCGTTGAGCGCGGGCACCGCCGTGATGATGTGCCCGATCGTCATGAACTCCTCGATCGTCTCCGCCTGGAAGTCCGGCGGCGGCAGGAAGTCCAGGCTGGCGGTCACGGTCGGGAGCCCCTCCACGGAGATCACCCAGCCGTCCTTCTCGATCACCCACTCGGGCTCGAGGGTCGACCCCTTCTTCCAGCGCACGTTCAGGTCGATGATCGTGCGCCCGTCGATGCGACCCTGCCAGCTCGCCGCCACTCCGGCCACGTGGCCCGCCGGGATCGTCCACGAGGCCATCACCAGGTCCTCGGTCGTCTGGGCGAACTCCGACTCGCACACGATCTCGTCGAGCTCTACGCCCAGCGCGTCGGCGACCATGGCCACCGCCTCGCCGAACACCGCCGTGCCGTCGCGCGCCATGTCGGCCAGGCCCGGGTGGTCGATCGGGTGACCGAACCCGGTGGGCCGTTCCGTGTCGGGAGAGTCGTAGAAGGTGGTGTCGGCGGTCTCGGTCACGACGACCTTGTCGATCCGGCTGCAGATCCCGGCGATGGTGATGGCGATGAGCTCGGCGAACCCCGGGCTGACGCCGGTTCCCAGCAGCGACGATCCACCCCGTGCGCAGGCGTCGACGAGGCGGTCCCGCCCCGCGCCCAGGTTCGTGCCGGTGATGAAGGCGGCGGTGGCCACCACGTCGACCCCCGCCTCGAGGATCTGGACGAGCTCGTCGACCGACGGCCACATCGGGTTGTAGACGACGCAGTCGGGCTTCAGCGCGAGCAGGGCCTCGACGTCATCGGTGGCGGTCACCCCGATGGGATCGATGCCGGCCAGCTCCCCGACGTCGACACCGACCTTCGTCTCCGACCACGCGAAGCAGCCGACGAGCTCGAGGGTCGGGTTGGCCATGATCGCCTTCACCGACTCCTTGCCGACGTTCCCCGTCGTCCACTGCACCACCCGGATCCCCATGGGTCCTCGCTTCATCCGCGTCGTGGTTCGCAGGACTGCCAGCGGATTCCGCTCGCAGCCCTACGCCTCGACCCCCCGATCGACCCGGCCGAGCATAGGGGCGACCTCCGGGTGGCGCCCGGCGGAACGGCCACGGGCTGGGGTGATCGGTGGGTCCGTGGACTCCACCGATCAGGCGAGCCTCAGGCCGGTCGCGGTGGCGACGCACACGACGAGCCCGAGGACGGACTGGCGGATGCCGACGACCTTGGCCGGAGCAGGCGTGCGGGTCGTGACCCGTTGGAACACCACGACCGCAGCCACCGACACGGCGCCGGCGATGACACCCGGGGTCACGGCCACCGCGAGAGCCGCGATCACCAGGGCGGCGACATCGGTGGCGAGCAGCAGCTGTGCGGAGGTCGGCCGGCCATGGAGGCGGGCGATCTGGGCTCGGACGTGGGTGATGCTCGTGGTGGCTCGTGCCGCGAGGATCAGCCAGACCGCCGTGGCCTCGCTCGGGAGATGACCGGCGGCGAGCAGGATCATGGCGGCGACCGAGCCGATGCCGAAGGTCCCGGCGAGCTCAGGGAGGAGGCGTCGGCTCCGGGAGCGGGTGTCGAACCAGAGCTCGACGGCGACGAGCGGAGCGGCGATTCCGGCGGGCCACCAGAACGCCGCGGTCGCGGTGAGCGCCGCAGCGGTGACGAGCGCGGCGAGGACTGCCAGCTCCGCGCCCAGGACCAGGCGGGCCATCACGGTGCGGTCGAGGTCGCGATGTCGATGACGGTCGACGAGGATCACCCGCAGCGGTGTGTGGGCGAGGAAGGCCACGATCGCGGCGAGGCCGAGGCAGACCCCGGCGACGCTCGGTGCGACGAGGAGGCCGAGCAGCACCGGCTCCGATGTGAGCCCCCAACCTCCGTGCTCGGTCGGTACCGTGACGCCGCGGAGCGTGGACCGGTGGTGTGGACGAGTCTGCTGTTCGCGGCTGACCGACGACGCCATCGTGGGGACGCCGGTCGCATCCGATCCCATGGGACGAGCCTGCGGTCTCGGACTCAGGGCGAACAGGGACCTTCGTCACTGTGCGCCGGTGATCCCGGTAGCCGTCAGCTCGTGGGGATCCGGTCGGGTTGGGCCATGTCGAGCAGCTCCTGGCGGTCCTCCTCGAGGACGAAGCCGGCATCGATCGCCTGGTCGAGGGAGGCGTCGAACCGCTCGAGGTAGTCCGCCCGGCTCTCGTGGAGCTCGGCGAGGCGCTCCGGTGGAAGAGGGGAAGTGCTCCCGAGCAGGAGGCAGATGATGGACGGGTTGGGGCCCGGGTTGCCGCTGAGCACGTCGACCGGGACGTCGACGAGTGGTGTGCGGACACCACCGAGGGCGATGCCATCGGGGTCGCGCACGATCTGCGCCGATCCGGTCGAGTCGTCGATCTGGAGCTCATCGGCGACAGGAGGCGCCTGGCCGGTGCGGATCCACGTGTCCATCGCCCGCAGGGCGGCCTTGACCACGAAGTGCTGTGGGCCGTCGTTGATCGCGATGCCGCAGTCGATGGAGTCGGCGTTGGGGCCCACGAGGCGGCGGTCGGCGTGGGCGGTGCCGGCGATCTCCCACCGACGGAACCGGTCGGTGTCGTGCTGGCGAGCCTGGTGGTAGCCGACGACCGAGGTCATGTCGTTCTCGGTCTGCACGACGAGCACCGGCCACGGCTGGTCGGTCCTGATCGCGGTGGCCCGGCCCCCCATGGAGGAGGCGATGTCGATCTCCTGGCCCGGCGGCTCGGAGGTGGTGGTGGTCGGAACGGGAGCGCCGGCCGCGAAGCGGCTGTGGATGATGAAGCCGTCGTAGACCTCGGCGAGAGGCTGGACGCCGTTGACGTAGGTGGTCAGGAGCACGGCGGACTGGGACTCGCCGACGGCGATCAGGGTCTCGGGCGACGCGTCACCCAGCACCTCGGCGTTGGCGGGGTCGCGCAGTGCCCGTCCCACCTGGCTGTAGATGTCGTAGGCGAACGGATCGCCGGGATGGGAGAGCGATCGGTACCGCTCCGGGTCGATGCCCTTCAGGCCCTTGCCGGCCACCTCGGAACCGGTGTCCTGGACCCGAACCGCGACCGGGCCACCCTCGACGCCGATCTTCTGGGCGGAGACACCCACCCATGTGGAGCCGCTGCGCAACAGCTCCTCCGACATCGTCGTGAAGTCGGGCCCGGCGTCCACGCCGCCGCTGACGTTGAGCCACTCGACCACCACGGTGCCGTTGCTGTCGTCGGCCCGGCTGGGCCGACGCACGAGGACGCGGGTGCGGTAGGCGGCGGTCTGGTCCTCGACGAGCTCGTAGCGGCCGTCGGCCGGTAGCTCGCTCTGGGTCGACACGTAGGAGGACGCGGTCCCGCTGGCGACGTACTCGTGCTGCTCGTACCCGTGGGCGGCGAGGTCGGGGGCGGCGGCCTCGCCGAGGAAGACCGGGCCGCCGGCCGTGAGCTCGGTCGAGAGGTCGGCGCGGGGCCCGGTCGGTGTGGCGGCGACGGTGCTCGGGTCCGGGCTCAACGCGGGGGCGTCCCCGGAGTCGGAGCAGGCGCCGACGAGAAGCAGCGCCGCGCACGCTCCGACGGCGAGTGGGCGCGAACGACCTGTGGTCCTCATCGTGATGCGCTGATCCCGGGCTTGATGTCGTTCAGGGAATCACAATCGGGAGCGGCTTTCGAGGACGGCTCGTCGCGCAGCGTCTCCTCGATCGCGTTCGGGGTCATCTCGAGGGGACGCCACGGCCCTCAGGCGAGAACAGCGCCCAGCCAGTCGCGGACGGTGTTGCGGCACCGGATTGACGCCGGGGCGTCGGGAACGAGGACGTCGAAGCCGTGGGGTGCGCCCGGAACGACGTGCAGTTCCGTTGGCACGCCGGATTGATAGAGCTTCATGGCGAACAGTACGGCCTCATCGCAGAACACGTCGGCGGCGCCGACGTACACGAGAGTCGGCGCCAAACCGGCGAGGTCCACAGCGCGAGCTGGTGCGGCGTAGGCGGGTATGTCGGTACCGGCATCGCGCAGCGCGCCGAGGTAGCAGTGCCAGCCGAACGCCACATCGGCGGGGGACGTCGGGGGGACGTCCCAATGGCTCGAGGTCGTCGTCTGACGGTCATCGAGCATCGGGTAGGCGAGTAGCTGGAACGCCGGGCGAAGCTCGTCTCGGTCACGCGCCAGTAGCGCGACGGCCGCGGCCAGGCCTCCGCCGGCGCTGCCACCACTCAGACCCACGCGCGTTGGGTCGATGCCGAGCTGATCCGCGTTGTCGACAACCCAACGCAGGCCGGCGAAGCAGTCGTCGAGGGCGGCCGGGTACGGTGCCTCTGGCGCCAGGCGGTACTCGACTGACACTCCAACAACCCCGAATTCGGGACACCACTGGTCGAACGTCGCGTCGTCCATCGCCCGGTGGCCGAGGACGTATCCCCCTCCGTGCATCGAGTAGATGCACGGCAGGGGACCGCTCGGATCACGGGGCGTGTGGGTGCGAAGCACCAGGTCGGGGGCTCCATTTGAGCCAGGCACCGTGACGTCGGCCCTGATCACGCGATCCGAGAGCGGGCGCTCCAAGATTCGGGCCAGCCGGAGCTCGCGGGCGGCAACGATCGTCTCCGCACTTCGGACTGGTTCGCCACGACGCATCGCCCTCATCGCTGGACCGAAAACCGGATCGATCGTCGGAACGCTCATCTGCGCACCCTATGCGTCGGCATCGTCGGACTGGGACCTTCGACCCGTGACGTCGCGGAGCAGATGGGTCAGAGTCAGGGCATGGATGACGCCCGGACATTCGACCACCAGGGCCTCGAGGTGCTCACCGTGGAGGAGTGCTGGGAGCTGGTCCGCCGCGCCCCGGTGGGCCGCGTCGGCTTCGTGGAGCACGGGCAGCCGACGATCCTCCCCGTCAACCACGGCCTGCTCGGCCATCGGGTGGTCATCCGCACGGCGCGGGGTGCCCTCTTGCACGAGGCCCTGATGAACCGTCCGATCGCCTTTGAGGTGGACGGCTTCGATGCCGAGACCCGCACCGGGTGGAGCGTCCTCGTGCAGGGTCTCGCCGAGCCGCTGCGCACCGACGTCGAACCCGCCGAGATGGGGCTCGATGCATGGGCCGATGCGATCTCGCGCGACGACCTCGTCGTCCTCCTGCCCGAGGAGATCAGCGGCCGTCGCATCGTTCGCGAGGAAGGTGCGACCGGACCGCGATGAGCTCCCTTTCGTGGGGGAGCGGGGTCAGCTCTTGGCGACCTTGCTGAACGTCGGGAGCTGCCCGCGCTCGGCCTCGGTGAGCGTCATCGGCCCGAACACCTTGCGCAACGTCCGCTCGGCGCCGTTCAGGTCGACCGTGCCTCGTCCGTGCTGGACAGCGAGGTTGTCCCAGATGACGAGGTCGCCCTCGCGCCAGTGGTGCTCGAGCACACGGTCGGGGGCGTAGAGGTGCCCGAACAGCTCGGCGAGGAGCGCTTCCATCTCGTCCTCGGGGAGGTCGAGGATCTCGATGGTGCACTGCTGGGAGACGTAGAGCATCGGGCGCCCGGTGCGGGGATGGAGGCGGGCGACCGGCGTGACCGTCGAGCGGGACTGATCGAAGTGGGTGTCCTGGACGTCGTCGTCACCGCCCCGGTTGGGGTAGCCGCCCTCGAGCTGGCCGTGGCTGGCCTGGAGGTCGGCGACGCGGGCCCGTAGCTCGTCGGGCAACGCGTCCCAGGCCGCTCCCATGCTCACGAACTGGGTGGGGGCGGAGGAGTCGACCACGTGCACGCCGTAGAGCGAGATGATCGGTTGCGGGCTCTCGGCCCACATCGTGTCGCAGTGGAAGAGCAGGCGGCCGTAGGGGGCGGCGCCGCCGTCGGCCTTGTTGGACACCAGCATCGGCCCGCGGTGGGCAGCGTGCTCGGGGGCCTGCGGCGGCGGCTCCTCGCCGATCAGTGCGAACACGAGGTAGCGCTGGAAGTCCTCGTCGATGTCGAGATCGCGAAAGACCAGGATGCTGCGCTCGTCGAAGACATCCCGCAGGCGTGCGATCGTCTCCTCGTCGAGTGGGGTGCGGGGCTCGAGCCCCGTGATCTCAGCCCCTACGTCGGGATGCAGCTCCCGCACCTGGATCTCGCCCATCTCCTGCGCTCCCTTCACTGACGTACCGACGCGCCGACGCCGGTCGTTTCCTGCCCATCACCGTAGTCCTGCCGGCGCCGACACCCTCTGGTCGCGCGTGGTGGATGGTCCGGGTCAGCCGACGTGTCGCGCCCGGTCCGCGGGGGCCAGCTTCTCGGTGGCGATCCGCAGCGCCGGCCGTGCCATCCCCGCGGCGTGGTCGTCGAGGAAGCGGTGCAGCGCGTGCGGGTCGCGGGTGCCGGCGTGCTTCAGGAAGATGCCGACGGCGTTGTGCACCACCGGCTCGGGATCGGCGGACAGCATGGCGGCGACGTCGAAGCCGGCCGCCAGATCCTTGTCGCTGCCAGACCGGACGAAGAAGAGCGGAGCGGTGATCGCCGTGCGTCGCCTCAGCGGCTCGGCGGTGGTGGCGAGGTCGCGCAACGGCTTGATCGACCGGCCTGCCAGGTAGCCGCCCACCACCCGCGGTGCGGCCCGGTCGACCATGTCCCAGGTGGAGATCCGGTCGTGGTGACCGAGGTAGAGGTCGTAGAGCTGGCGACGTTGCTCGTCATCGAGTCGGCCGCGGGCCTTGAAATCGAGGATGCAGAAGGCCGCCATCCGCGGTTCGTAGGCCGGCTCGTCGAGGAGTTGCTCGATCTCGTGGAGCGGGAGCCCGGTGTGAGCCCTGGCGGTGTCGAAGAGGTCGCGCATCCGCATCCCGATGGCGTCCTCGTCCGGTGCCAGGCGCTTGCGGACGGTGGCGAGCTCGGCTTCGGACTGGTGACGGCGGAGCGCAGCGACGACCTCGGCGGCCGTATCGTCTCGTCCCGCCACAGGATGACCCTATGGCGACCGAGCAGAACGAGGGGCGAACGATGAGCGTGGACCTGTCCACCGCCGTGGCGGTCATCACGGGTGCGGGGAGCGGCATCGGTCGGGCGACCGCCCTCGAGTTCGCGGCGCGTGGAGCCCGGGTGGTCGTGACCGACATCCGCGACGACCGGGCCGAAGCGGTGGCCGAGGAGATCGGTGCCCTCGCGGTCGCCGCCCACTGCGACGTCACGAGCCTCGACGATCTCCGGGCGGT
Organism: Acidimicrobiales bacterium; assembly: GCA_036520815.1. Taxonomy (GTDB): domain Bacteria; phylum Actinomycetota; class Acidimicrobiia; order Acidimicrobiales; family Acidimicrobilacustridaceae; genus CAMFLJ01. The sequence continues at coordinate 13,216 of DATDIY010000359.1, read as the reverse complement.
TCGCGAGCTCACGCTCGACCGCTTCGGGCGTGTCGATGTGGTGATGAACAACGTGGGTGTGGTGGTCTCGGGGCCGGTCGAGGAGATCCCACTCGACGCGTGGGAGCGCATCATCGACGTCAACCTCCTCGGCGTCGTGCGCAGCAACCTGGTGTTCCTCCCGGGGCTGCTCGAGCAGGGCTCCGGGCACATCGTCAACACCAGCTCGACCTCGGGGCTGCTGCCGTACGGGTTCGAGATGCTGCCCTACACCGCCACCAAGTACGGGGTGGTCGGCTTGAGCGAGGCCCTGTGGGTCTATCTGCAGCCGCGCGGCATCGGGGTGTCGTGCTTCTGTCCGGCCGGGGTGAAGACGAAGATCCACCAGCAGTTCCCGCTCTTCGGCGACGGCCTGCCGCCCGAAGGTCCCGATTTCGCGTTCGTGCCCGTCGAACGCTGCGGCCACCTGGTCGCCGACGCGGTGGAGTCCGACCGGTTCCTCGTGCTCACCGTGCCCGAGGTCGCCGACGACGTGCGTCGGCGCGGCGAGGACGTCGACGCCTACCTGCGCTACACCCTGGAGAAGTACTGCTGAGCTGCGCCGCTACCGTGCCCCGGTGATCTTCGAGACGCGACGCCATCGGATGCGCCGTGAGCGCTACGAGGCGGGCTTCCTCCCGGAGTGGCGCGACCTGCTCGCCGAGAAGCTCGGCCACTGGCGCCACCTCGACGCCGCCGAGCGGGAGCGACTCGAAGGCCTCGCCCTCGGCCTGATCGCCGAGAAGGCGTGGGAGGCGGCCAACGGGTTCGAGCTCACCGACGAGATGATGGTCGTGATCTCCGCTCAGGCGGCACTCCTGCTGCTCGGGCTGCCCGACGACGCCTACCGCGGGGTGCATGCCATCGTCGTGCACCCCACCACGGTCGTGATGACCGGCCCGCACAGCCAGGTGTCGGGCCTGGTGTCCGACGACCCGATGCCGATCCTGGGTCAGGCGGTCGACGGCGGGCCCGTGCTCATCGCCTGGGACACCGCCCTCGACGAGGCCCGTCATCCCGGTCGGGGTCACAACGTCGTGTTCCACGAGTTCGCCCACAAGCTCGACATGCTCGACGGCACGGTCGACGGCACGCCGCCCCTCGCCGACGCCGAGCAGTACCGGCGGTGGGTGGCGGTGTGCACGGCGACCTACCAGCAGGTGGTCGAGGGTCGAGGCGGGCACAGCCTGAGGTCGTACGCCGGCGTGAACCCCGGCGAGTTCTTCGCGGTGGCCACCGAGGCCTTCTTCGACGCACCCGACGTCCTGCACCGCGAGCACCCGGAGCTCTACGAGGTGTTGGGAGCGTTCTATCGCCAGGACCCGGAGGCGCGGCTCCCTGGCTGACCGGGATGGGTCGGGACAGCCGCCCCCCGACGGCTGCCCCGAGCCGACCGTGGTCGCCGTTACGAACCGACCTTGAAGAACTCCTCGGCGTTGTCGCGCATGATCCGGCGCTTGGCATCGTCGTCGAGGTCGCCGAGGGTGTCGAGGAAGTCCTCGGGCTGGGCGACGCCCGACGCGTGCGGGTAGTCGGAGCCGAACACCAGGACGCTGTCATCGCCGCCGAGCTCGTCGACGATCCGCGGGACGTCGTCCTCGGGGTACGGCGTGACCCGGACGTGGCGCGTGAAGATCTTCGATGGCCGTTCCGTCAGATGGCCGCCGATCCAGGGGCCGTTGCGGCCCATGCCCCGGCTCTTGTCCATGTGCTCGAGCATCTTGGGCACCCAGGTGGCGCCGTGCTCGGCGACGAGCAGCTTGAGCTGGGGGTGCCGACCGAAGAGGTTGTCGAAGATCAGCGCCGAGACGGTCTCGACGACGGGTCGTTCGCCGTAGAGGTGCATCCACTGCCAGGCCGACATGTGCCACGAGGCCGGGTCGGGGTTGTGGCCCCAGGCCGGCGAGATCGTGTCGAAGTACCAGTTCGGCATGATGTGGAGGGCGACGATGACCTCGGCTTCTGCGAGGCGAGCCCAGACCGGGTCGAAGTAGGGGTCGCCGGGGCTGCGCCCGTAGGCCGGCCCGGTGGGCACCAGGACGACTCGTGCGCCCTTGGCGAGGATCTCGTCGGTGAGGGCGACGGCGGAGTCGAGGTCGCGCAGCGAGAGCACCGCGGTGGAGTAGATGCGGTCGTCGCGGTTGAAGCCCCACGTCTCGTCGAACCACCGGTTGTAGGCCGAGAGGCTGGCGTAGAGCGCCTCGGTGTCGTCGACGTAGCCCTCTGCCGACAACGCCAACGCGCCGGGGAACAGCACGCAGCGCTCGACGCCCTGGTCAGCGAGCACCTTCATACGGGGCTCGCGCTCGACGTACTCCACCTGCATGGGGTCGGGCTGGAAGGTTCCGTCACCCTCCGCCGACGCCATCTGCTTCAGGATCTCCTTCAGCGACCCCGGCTTGTAGGCGTAGTCGAAGCCGACGCCGCCCTCGCTGTTGAACGTCGCGAACCTGTGGCCGGCGAGCACCATGTCGTCGCCGTTGGCGTTGTGCACGGTGGTGATGGCCCGATCGAGGTACTTCTTCGGCAGGTAGCGGGTCGCTGCGTCTCGCGTCTCGTAGCAGTGCGTGTCGCAGTCGAAGAACCCGTACGGCGTTTCGCTCACGGCGTCCCCTCTCGTTCGGACGGTGGTCAGCTGACCTGACCGGCGCCAGTACGTGGTATCTTACATCGTATACCGACCGCCGTACAGCGGGGACGAGCCGTCGTTCGCATGCCTGCGCACGACGCCACCGGGGGAGAAACGATGACGACGGAAACGACGACCAGGACTGTCCGGGCGATGGTGCAGACGGGACCGCGGGCGATGGAGCTCCGCGACCTGCCCCGTCCGCCGGTCGGCGACGACGAGGCGCTCATCCGGATCGAGGCCTGTGGCATCTGCGGCAGCGACATCTCCATGTACGACGCCGACGCGTCCCACGGCGGAGCGACCATGGAGTACCCCGTCATCCGCGGTCACGAGCCGGTGGGGATCGTCGAGGAGATCGGCGAGTCGATGGCGCAGCGCCACCACCTGGCGGTCGGCGACCGAGTCGCCATAGACCCTTTCCTTCGCTGCGGGAGCTGCCGGTTCTGCCTGTTGGGCCGGGGCGAGCTGTGCACCGGTGGCAGCCGTGACCACAACACCTACGCCATGATCCCGATCGACGTCGACGGCGGCCTGTGGGGTGGTTTCGCCACCCACCTCAAGGCCACCAGCCAGACGATCCTCTACAAGGTTCCACCGCACGTGCCCGCCAACAGGGCAGCCATGTTCAACCTCCTCGGCGGCGGCATCAAGTGGGCCGTCGACGTCGGAGGCGCGACCGTCGGCTCGCGCGTCGTCGTACTCGGCTGCGGGCAGCGGGGCATCGCCTGCGCCATCGCCGCGCTCGAGGCGGGAGCAGAGTTCGTCGCCGTCACCGGACTGAGCAGCGACGCCCACAAGCTCGCCATCGCTCGCGATCTCGGCGTCCACCTCGCCGTCGACGTCCAGCAGGACGACGTCCTCACCACCGTGCTCGAGCAGCATCCTGAGGGTGTCGACCTCGTCATCGACACCACCCCCGGCTACACCGGCGCGGTGCTCGACGCACTCGCCCTGGTCAGCACCGGCGGACGAATCGTCCTGGCCGGCACCAAGGGGACGCCGCTCGACGGGTTCCCGATCGACCAGGTGATCCGCAAGGAGGTCAGCATCAACGGGGTGCTCGGTACCGGCGCCGACCACTACCGCCGGGCCATCGGCCTCATCGCCACCACGTCGCTCCCGCTCGACCGCATCCAGACCCACGTGCTCCCGCTCGACCAGGTCGAGCACGCCATCCAACTGCTCTCCGGCGAAGCCACCGACGACCATCCGCCGCTCAACATCGTCATCGAGGTGCAGTGAGGGTCGCTGTCGTGGGTGCCGGTGCCGTCGGTGGAGTGCTGGCCGCAGCAGCGGCGGGGGCCGGCCACGACGTGGCCCTCCGTGTCCGCACGCCGATCGATCAGCTCTTGGTCCTGCACGACGACGTGGAGACGGAGGTGCCGGCGGAGATCTCGGTCGAGCCGTCCGGCCCGATCGCCGACGTGGTGTTCCTCGTCGTGAAGGCCACCGACACCGCGTCGGCCGCCGAGCACCTGGCCGCGCTCTGTGGTCCTGAGACGCTCACGGTCGCGGTGCAGAACGGGATCGACCACGTCGCTCGGGTGCGCCCCTATCTCCCGCCCGGGGCCGGCCCGGTGGTGCCCACGCTCATCTATGTCGCGGCCGAGCGGGTCGGGCCCGGTCGGATCCACCACATCCACGGCGGACGGCTGATCGTCCCGGCCGAGCACGAACCGACCATCTCCGCGGCGGTGGGCGAGGCACTGCGGGTGCGAGGTACCGACGACATCCTCACCGAGTCCTGGCGCAAGCTCCTGGCCAACATCGTGGGGAACCCGATCACCGCCATCACCCTCCGCCACATGGACGTGATGCACTCGCCGGGCATCGCCGATCTGGCGCGGAGCGTCCTCGTCGAAGCCGTCGAGGTCGGGCGGGCCGAAGGGGCGGGGCTCTCCGAGCAGGACGTGGAGCAGATCGTGCTGGGCACGGCGCGCTTCGGTGAGGAGACGGGGAGCTCGATGCTCTACGACCGATTGGCGGGGAGGCCGATGGAGCACCAGTACCTCACCGGTGAGATCGTGCGGCGCGGCTCGATCCACGGCATCCCCGTCCCGGTGAACGCGGCGCTTCTCGCCCTGCTCGACGCGATCGACCAGCGCACCGCCTGAGCACCACCCGACGGCCGGTCCGGCTCGTTCGCGTGGGGTTGCTCGCAGGTGTCACGATCGTGCCCTGCCGTGCGCCGTACCGAACCGAGGGGAACCATGACGAACGACGAGATCATCGACGCCTACGCCGAGGGCTTCCGCAACGCCGACCCCGATGTGGTTCGCAGCCTCATCGCTCCCGGCGCGGTGATCTGGCACAACTTCGACCAGATCGACCGCGACATCGCCTCGTCGCTCGGTGAGCTCTCCCGGATGAAGGACAGCCTCGACGACATGCACTTCGACGTCGTCGAGCGCTTCGCCCTGGCCGACGGCATCGGCATCCGACTGGTGATGAAGGGCACGATCCGGGCCACCGGCCAGCCCTTTGAGTCGTACCAGGCCAAGTTCTTCCGAATCCGCGACGGCAGGATCGCCCGCATCGAGGAGTACGTGGCGCCGGCCGGCGGTCTGGCGTCGTAGCGGCTCGCCGGGCTCCGCTCGCCGGCACGCGAGGCGACGATCAGGGCAGGTCGTCGCGGCGCATGGTGCAGCTCCCGCCCATGGTGGTCATGTCGAGGTACACGCCGCGGAAGGTGCGGCTGGCGAAGCGCCAGTCGCCGTCGAGCTCGACCAGCTCGTCGTAGGACGTCCCCCAGATCATCACGTCGAACTTGCCGTCGGACCGCACGATCTCCTGGAGTGTCGAGCGGGCGCTGGCCCTCCCGTCGCCGTGGAGCGTCACCACCGTGTTGTGCACCGTCTGGATGAAGTTGTCGGCGGCCGCGATGAAGCTCATCACGCCCTCCCGGATGCCCGCCGGCTCCTCGAAGCGGAGCTGGTTCGGGGCGAGGCACTCCCAGTAGCTCCCGGGTGCGTAGCACGCCTCGAGCTCGTCCCAGGCGGCGCGGTTCGCCGCGTCGCTGTAGCGGTTGATCCGCTCCTGGACCGCCAGCTTGTCGATCCACTCCTCGACTGACCCCACCGTGTGCCCCCTTGTCGCCCGTTCGCCCGATCCTGCCTGATGGGCGGTGTCCGCACTCGGACAGCCGGCTGCTCGCCGACGCGCTGGCGTCAGCCGGCGGGCGCCAGGCCGATGCTGATGGAGACCATCCGGGCGCCGTCGGGACCGGCGAAGGTGGCGTGATCGACGCCCGGCATGGCGACGCAGTCGCCCGGGGCCAGGTCGGCGGTTCCCACACCGAGCTCGTAGTGGACCGACCCCTCGAGCAGGCAGGCCAGCTCGATCGTGGTGTTGTAGTGCATCTCGTTCGCCAGGCCCTTCTCCGCGCCCTCCTCGTAGGGCTCGAGGTCGACGATCATCCAGGTCATGGTGCCGGGCACCATCCCCATGTCGTCGAATGCCCCTTCACCCGGCGGCGGGGCCACCGGCGGGACCTCGATGGTCGAGAACAGGTTCATGACCGACACTCCGGGGATCGCCGGGGTGGTCTCGATCTGGCGCTCGTTCACGACGCAGGAGCGGCCCTCGTCGTCGATGCCAAGTGTCACAAGCTTCATGCCCGGACGGTACCAACGAAGTGAGGAGCCTGCCTGAATTGTCGGGCTGCGCCCGGTCGTTCAGGCGACGGGCTCCTCGCCTTGCAGCATCGTGCGGTGCAGGAGACGGCCGCTGTCGGCCTGGTACGGGATGGCCCGGTGCAGGGTGCCCGTGTTGTCCCACATCACGAGATCCCCGTCGCTCCACTCGTGGTGGTAGACGAACTGCGGCTGGGTGGCCCAGTCGCGCAACCGCACGAGCAGGTCCATGCTCTCGGTCGGCTCCATGCCCACCACGTAGGCCGCGGTCGACCCGATCACCAGCGACTTGCGGCCCGACTTGTGGGTCCAGACGAGCGGCTGGGTGCGGGCCGGGACGTTGCGGGCGGCACTGAAGACGTCGTAGGAGGGCTCGGGGTTGACGTAGCGCTGCAGGCCCCAGTTGGCGTGCACCACCTTCAGGTCTTCGAGCTTCGCCTTGTCGTCGTCGGAGAGGGCGTCGTAGGCGGCATAGGTGGTGCACCACTCGGTGGCGCCGCCCTCGGGCGGCAGGTGCCGGGCGCCGAGGAGGGAGGCGAGGATCGGCACCTCGTGCATCGAGCCGTCGAGGTGCCAGAAGAACGAGGTGCGGAGGTACTCGCCGATCGGGTTGACCGCCGAGTCGAGGGTCACCTTGAAGATCGCCTGCTTCTGGCCGTTGGCGTCGAGCGTGCCGTTGTTCTCGTAGGCCTGCGTGCCGAGCGTCCGGGTGAAGGCGATCTGCTGGTCGTCGTCGAGGCCGACACCGCGGAACACGAGGACGCTGCGCTCCTCGAGCAACTGCCGGATCTCCGTGGCGTGCTCCCCGCTCAGCAGGGTGTCGGCGTCGGTGCGGATCTCGGCGCCGATAAGCGGCTCGAGATCACTGGTGGCAAAAGTGGATTCTTCGGCGAGCACGCTTCCCCTCCATCGGTGCTGGACTGGCGATGATACCGATGTGGATACCGCCCGACGATTTCCGGTGGTAGGGGAGGAAGTCCGATGAAGTTCATCCCGGTGGCCGGATCGCTCGGTGCCGAGGTCGTCGACCTCGACCTGCGGGCCCTGTCCGAGCGCGAGGCGGCGCAGCTGCAGGCAGGCCTGCACGAGTTCGAGGTCGTGTTCATCCGGGGTGCCGACCTCGACGACGACGAGCACCTGGCGCTCGGTGGCCGCTTCGGCCCCGTCAACCTGTTCCCGTTCTCGAAGGTGATGGGAGCGACCGAGCCGGTGACCCTGATGATCACCGACGGTCCGACCAAGCCCACCGCCGACGGATGGCACACCGATGTCACCTACGCCCTCGAACCTCCCGACTACGCCTTCCTCCAGGCCGTCATCGTCCCCGAGCGGGGCGGCGACACGATCTGGGCCTCGACCACGGCTGCGTTCGAGGCGCTCTCGCCGACGATGCAGGCGCTGATCGACGGGCTCGAGGTGGTCCACAGCTGTGAGGGGTTCATCGCCGGGGCGAGCGAGCAGGGCCAGCTCGGGGACCAGTTCGAGGAGTTCGCCGCCGCCTACCGCCGGATGTTCCCCCCGGTGGTGCACCCGCTCGTGCGCCTCAACCCGGACACGCAGCGGAAGGGGCTGTTCCTGAGCAGCTACTACACGACCGGCATCGTGAGCATGACCGACGCCGAGAGCGACGCGCTGCTCGGGCTCCTCCAGCGCCACCTGGAGGACCCTCGCTTCCACTGCCGGTGGAGCTGGCGGCCGGGCGACCTGGCCATCTGGGACGAGCGCTCGACCAATCACCGCAGTGCGGGCGATCACTTCCCCCAGCCCCGGGCGCTACGCCGCATCGAGGTCGGCGGAGCCCGTCCGGTGGGCGCAGCCGGCCCGATCGGCGCCGTCCTCGGGCGGAGGTAGCGTCCGCCCCGACAGGGGAAGAGCGAGGGGGATGCCGTGACGGGTCGGATGCAGGGCAAGGTCGCGATCGTGACCGGGGGCGGCTCGGGCGGCCCCGAAGCCGGGATGGGCATCGGCCAGGCCATCTCGCTGGTGCTCGCCCGCGAGGGTGCATCGGTGCTGGTGATGGATCGCGACGGGGTGAGGGCCCAGGCCACGGTCGACGCCATGGCGGAGCATCCCGGGCAGGGCGAGGTGTTCGTGGGCGACGTCACCGATCCCGGATCGTGCGAGGCGATGGTGGCGGCGGCGGGGGAGCGCTTCGGCGGGCTCGACATCCTGGTGAACAACGCCGCCATCTCGATCCACTCACCGATCACCGAGACGTCGATGGAGCTCTACGACTCCATCCTCGACATCAACCTCAAGGGTTCGTTCCTGGCCGCCAAGTACGCGGTGCCGGCGCTGGTCGAGCGTGGCGGAGGGTCGATCGTCAACATCGGCTCGATCGCCGGCGTGCGCGACAGCGCCTCCTCCCATCCTGCCTACTGCGCCTCGAAGGCGGGGCAGTTGGGCCTGATGGTCGACCTGGCCGGCGCCTACGGTCGGGACAACGTGCGGGTGAACTCGGTCCTCCCCGGGATCATCTCGTCGCCGCTCCAGGAGTCGGTCAGCGGAGGCGGCCTCCCCGACGAGGTCCGGGGCCGCCTCAACCTGCTGGGGCGCATGGGCGACGCCTGGGACATCGCCCACGCCGTGCTCTTCCTGTGCTCGGACGAGGGTTCCTACCTGACCGGCGTGACCCTGCCCGTCGACGGGGGCGCCACCATCGGCATGCCCTCCTCCGCGTTCCGCCACGGTCGCTCCTCGGTCTGACGCACCGGCGGCCCGGCCGTCGTAGCGTGCGAACGCCAGACGAACCAGTAGCCATGAAGGGGGAAGCGATGGGTCGCAGTTGTGAGGGGAAGGTCGCGCTCGTCACCGGAGCCAGCAAGGGCGGTACCGGCACGACGCTCGCGGTGCGACTGGCGGCCGAGGGCGCCAACGTGGGCATCACCGCCCGCTCCGAGGCGGGGCTGGAGGAGTGCGCCCGGCGGATCGAGGCGGTCGGCGGCAAGGCGCTCGTGATGCCCTGCGATCTCGGCGATCCCGACGGGGGCCGGGCCGATCTGGTCGCCCGCACCGAGGAGGCGCTAGGTCCAGTCGACATCCTGGTGAACAACGCGGTGGCCCACGCTCTCAAGCAGGTCCACGAGTGGAGCATCCCCGACCTCGAGTGGTACACGCACGTCAACCTGTGGGCGCCCTGGCAGATGTCTGCTCAGGTCATCCCGGGGATGCGTGAGCGGGGCGGGGGCTGGATCCTCAACCTCACCAGCTTCAGCGGCGAGCTCCCGCCCGGCCCGCCGTTCCCCTACAAGGCCCAGGACGGCAGCAACATGTACGGCGCCACCAAGGCGGCGCTCAACCGGCTCACGGTCGCCACTGCGGGCGAGAACTACGAGTACGGCATCGCCTGCAACGCCTTGACGCCGCAGGTGGCCATCTCCACGCCGAGCAACACGATCGGCGCGCTCGTTCCCTACGCCGGCATGTTCGAACCGGTCGAGTGCATGGCGGAGGCCGGCCTGGCGCTCTGCACCGGCGATCCGAAGGTCCTCACCGGCCGCATCGCCTTCAGCGTGCAGCTGCTGCTCGAGCTGGAGCGGCCGATGTACGACGCGACCGGAACCGAGCTGATCGACGGATGGCAGCCCGAGGACCTCGCCGAGAAGATCAAGGTCATGGCCGAGCTGCAGGCCGAGCGGGGCTGGCCCACGCCGTTCGACTTCAACCGGGTGAACACGCCCACCCCGGACTCCATCAAGGGCGTCGGGGCCGACGCCGGCTACGACTTCTCGCTGCCGACCTGAGTGTCGCCGCTCACAGGAGCCTCACGGGGCGGAGGCCCGACTACGCGGCGTCGAAGATCGACGCCGCGTTGTCGCGCATGATGCGGCGCTGCGTCGCCTCGGGGAGGACCTGGAGGGGCTCGGCGAAGTCCGACGCCCGGGCCACCCCCTCGGGGTGGGGGAAGTCGGAGCCGAAGACGAGGATGCCGTCGTCGCCGTCGAGCTCGTCGATCAGGCCGGGGACGTCGTCCTCGGGGTAGGGCGTGACCCGGACGTGGCGGCGGAAGATGGCGGACGGGCGCTCGGTGAGCTGGCCGCCGATCCAGGGCCCGTTGCGACCCATGCCCCGGCTCTTGTCCATCTGCGAGAGCGTGTGGGGCAACCAGCTGGCGCCGTGCTCGGCGATGAGCACGTTCAGCTGCGGGAACCGACCGAACAGGTTGTCGAAGATCAACGACGAGATCGTGTCGATGACCGGTCGCTCGCCGTACATGTTCATCCACTGCCATGCCGCCATGTGCCACGAGCCCGGGTCGGGATCGAGGCCCCAGGCGGGGGAGATGGCGTCGAAGTACCAGTACGGACCCACGTGGAGGGTCACGACCACGCCGGCCTCGGCGAGTCGGGCCCACACCGGGTCGAAGTACGGGTCGGCCGGACCGCGCCCGTAGGCCGGGCCGGTGGGGAGCATCACGACCTTGGCCCCTCGGGCGATGATCTCGTCGGTGAGGGCGATCGCCTTGTCGAGGTCGCGCAGCGACAGCATGGCTGTGGCGTAGATGCGGTCGTGGAAGTTGAAGCCCCAGTCCTCGTCGAACCACCGGTTGAACGACGAGAGGTTGGCGTAGAGGGCATCGGTGTCGTCGACCCAGTGCTCGGCGGACAGGGCCAGCGCGCCGGGGTAGACCACGCAGCGATCGATGCCCTGCTCGTCGTGGAGTCGCAGCCGGGCGTCACGGTCGACGAACTCGAGCTGCATCGGGTCCTGGCGGTAGGCCTCGCTGGGGTTGCCCGACGCCATGTCCTTGAGCATCTGGTGGAGCGACCCGGGGCGGTCGGCGGTCTCGAAGCAGAGCCCCGCCTCGCTGTTGAACGTCGAGATCCTCGTCCCGGCGAGCACCATCTCCTGGCCGTCGGCCCGTCGCACCGTGGTGATGGCGCGGTCCATGAACTCCTCGGGGAGGTACCGCGTGAACGCGTCTCGCGGCTCGTAGCAGTGGTTGTCGCAATCGAAGTACCGGTAGTCGGCCACGTCGGCATCCCCCTCGACCCTCAGGGTCGTGCCCCACGGTAGAGGGCAGGGGAGCGGTCGCAGCTGGACAGCGTCGAACTGCTCCCGCAGGGGCCGCGGTACCGTCGATCGACCCGGAGGGACGCTCATGGAACTCGGTACGTCGATCCCGCAGATCGGTCCTCTGGCCAGCCCTGAGTTGATGCTGGCCTGGGCCAAGGCGGCCGATGCCGCCGGCTTCGACGGGCTGTGGACGGCGGACCACCTGGTTGTGCCACGGGTGATGGAGTCGAACTACACGCTGCGGGCCAAGCCGTTCCCGATGACCTTCGAGCAGCTGCGCCAGATGATGGGCGTCGCTCTCGAGCTGAACGCCACGCTGGCGGCGGCGGCTGCTGTGACCGAGCGGGCGAGGCTCTACACGGGCGTGGCCGTGCTCCCGATCCGCAACCCCCTGGCCAATGCTCACCAGCTGGCCACGATCGATCTCATCTCCGGCGGGCGGCTCACCTACGGGGTGGGCGTCGGGTGGCTCAAGGAGGAGGCGGACGCGCTGGGTATGCCGTGGGACCGGCGCGGCGCCCGCACCGACGACATGATCGCCCTGATGCGGACGCTGTGGACGGCCGAGGGCGAGACCATCGAGTACCACGGCGAGTTCTACGACGTCCCGGAGATCGATGTGAACCCGCTCCCCGTGCAGCGGCCCATCCCGATCTACGTCGGTGGGCACAGCGACGTGGCCCTCGACCGGGTCGCCCGTCTGGCCGACGGGTGGATCGCCGCCGGGCTCGGCCAGGCCCGTTACCCGGAGGCCTACGAGCGGCTCCAGCGGGCGTTCGACAAGCACGGTCGCGACCTGGGAGAGCTGGCGATCGTCAACGGCGAGCACACCGACGTGCTGCTCGACGCGGGTGCCCCTGACCTGTCGGCCCAGGTGGAGAGGGTGCTCGAGAACCTGGCCGCCTACGAGGCGCTCGGGGTCACCCACATGAAGGTCTCGGTGGGGGCGACGAGCCCGGCCGGCGCGCTCGAGATGGTCGACGCCTTCGGTCGCGAGGTGTTGCCGGCCTACCGCTCTCGCTGAGCGATCCTCAGACGGACGTCGTGTCCGGATCATCGGTCCGCATCTCCGCCCCCGGTGGTCGGGGGCCTGGACGCGACAGCGGCCCGCCGTGAGGCGGGCCGCTGTGAATGAGCTGGAAGAGCTGGGCTCTAGACGTGCACCAGGTCGGGGAAGGCGGAGACTTCCTCGTCGGTGAAGCCCTTCTCGTAGCCGGGCAGGCCGTAGAGCCGGCCGACGTTGTCGGCGAGCAGCGACTGGCGGGACTGGGCCGACACCTCGTCGGTGAGGCGGATCGCCTGCTGACGGTTGTCGGGCCAGTTCGAGTCGTCGTAGGGGAAGTGGCTGCCCCACATCAGGTGGACCTCGCCGAGGATGTGCCGGTCGCGCACGGCCGAACGGTCGTGGTGCACGGTGAACCAGGCGAACTTGCGCATGTAGTCCGACGGCACCGCGTCCTCATCGACCAGCGTGTACTGGGCGAGGTGCTTCTGACGCACGTAGTTGATGTCGAAGAACTCCATCCAGTGCAGCGCCCACCCGGCGTCGCCGTGGGCGAACACGACCTTGACGTTCGGGTACTGGTCGAACACCCCGCCGGCCACCATGGGGAGCATGGCGTCGGCCATCGGGGGCTTGAGACCCGGAGCGATGCCCGACGGCGGGATGCTGGGGGCCTCCTCGCCGATGCCGTAGTGCATGCTCACCGGGATCTGCAGGTCGTTGACGGCCTCCCAGAACGGCATGTCGTCGGCGTTGCCGCCCATCCGGGAGCCGGAGGGGTAGGCGTCGAGGAGGGCGCCCTTCAGCCCGGCCCCGGCGGCCCGCTGCAGCTCGGCCACCGCGTCGTCGACGCTGGTGGTCGGGATCTTGGCCACACCGAAGAACCGGTCCGGAGCGTGAGCACAGAACTCGCTC